>JBFMBJ010000056.1:0-7589 GCA_040755235.1 Candidatus Omnitrophota bacterium | reverse complement strand
AATTAAGATCTTTTTGTAAAGAGCGGACTTCATCTATTTTTATGGAATTAAATTCATCGTTCTCTAAAAAGTGAATATCGGGATGATTATTCTTATCTATTTTTTGACAAGAAATACACTTATCACAAGCATCTAAATTTTGTTCTAGGCAATTTATTGCCTTAGCAAAATTCTTTGCTGCCAAACTTTTGCCTACCCCACTCGGCCCAGAGAAAAGATAACCCGAAGCAAAACGCTTATCTAAAAGACACTTCTTTAAAGTCGTTATGGCTAAATCTTGGCCTTTTATTTGTGCAAAAGACATTTTAAAATAATCTCTCTAATTTTGTTTTGCGTATTATCAATTTTTTCTTCTAAAGGAATAACTTTTATTCTTTTGGGCTCTTGTTTAGCTAAAGCTAGATACCCTTTCCTTACCTTTAAATGATATTTAAATGACTTGCTCTCTAACCTATCCAAGGCCCTATTTATTCTTTTAAAACCAGCTTTTACACAAGAATCTAAAAGGATAGTTAAATCTGGCTTTATCTTAAAGGTAGCTAAAGATCCTAAACATTTTATCATCTTTATATCAAGACCTCCAGCATAGCCCTGATAAGCTAAGGTTGCATCTTGGAACCTATCACAAATAATAATTTTACCCTTTTTTAAATTAGGTATGATTTTTTCTTCTACAAGTTGACTGCGAGCTGCCATATACAAAAACAACTCACATATATTACTCATCGCCCTATTTTTTGGGTCGAGTAAAATCTGTCTTATTTTTTCACTGATTTCTGTAGAACCGGGTTCGCGCAAGTGTAACACCTGGTAACCTTCTTTAACTAAAAATTCGCTTAATAATTTTGATTGCGTACTTTTTCCGCATCCTTCTGGACCTTCAAAAGTGATAAATTTTCCTTTTATTGCCATCTCCAAACCTGTCCTTCTTTAGTATCTTCAACAATAATGCCTTTTTCTTTCAATGACTCTCTTAACTCGTCTGATTTTTTGAAATCTTTATTATCTCGAGCAACTTTACGTTCTTCTAATAAATCTTTTTGCTCCGGTGTTAAATTAACTTCTGCTTGTTCCTTAAACAATCCAAAAATATCTTTTGCTAGTGCCTCAATTGTATCAACGGCACTATAAATAATATTAACATAGTTTTTATCTTGTTTTTGTTGATCAATAAATTTATTAGTATCGTTAACTAAATCAAATAAATACCCAATAGCCAAAGCTGTATTAAAGTCATCGTCCATTGCTTCTATAAACTTATCTTTATTTTTTTTAATAAACTCTGCTTCTTGTATTTTTAAAGACGATTCTTTGTTTATAATTTCAGAGGCCTTCCAATATAAAATATCAAAACGCTGTATTGCCTTATGAATCTCTTGCATCTTGATTTGGGTAAAATCTAAGGGGCTTCTATAATGGCTTGATAAGAAAAATAATTTTAAATTATCTACGCTATATTTTTTAGCAGCATCTTGTATAGTAATAAAATTACCCAAAGATTTTGACATTTTTTGGCTATTTATTGTCAAAAGTCCATGGTGAATCCAATATTTTGAAAATGTTTTATTGGTTAAGCTCTGGGCTTGGGCAATTTCATTTTCATGATGAGGGAAAACTAAATCTCTGCCTCCAGCATGAATATCTAGAGTTTGAGCTTTAAGATAATCCAAGCTCATTACAGAACACTCGATATGCCATCCTGGACGACCAGGCCCCCACGGACTATCCCAAGAAGGTTCATTTTCACGAGAACTCTTCCAAAGTGCAAAATCTAATTTATCAATTTTTGTTTCATCTGGCTCAATTCGCGCACCATTTAGCATTTCTTCAATGCTTTGTCCGGAAAGCTTTCCATATTCTTTAAATTTACGTACACTAAAATAAACTCCAGTTTTAGTAACATAGGCGTATCCTTTATCAATAAGCACTTTTATTCCTTCAATCATCTGCGGGATATTTTGGGTTGCGCGCGGCTCAAAATCTGCTTTTTCTATACCTAAAGTTTCTAAATCATGGTAATAACTATCTATATATTTTTTTGCTAAATCTTGCCAATTTACTTTAAGCTCATTTGCCCGATTTATAATTTTATCGTCGATATCAGTAATGTTGCGTACGAATCTAACATCAAATCCTCGATATTTTAGGTATCTTCTAATCACATCAAAAACATATAGGCTCCTAGCATGACCAATGTGACATTCATCATAAACAGTAACACCGCAGGTGTAAATATTAACTTGCGGCGGATTTATTGGGACAAACTCTTCTTTTTTTCTAGTTAAGGTGTTGTGTATATGAATCATTTTTAATAAGCAGACAATTTATAGAGCGTTAACGATATAAATTGTATGCGGAGCCGTCTGCGAATTAAACCCCGCACTAATTTTTGAAAAAGTATTAGCGATAAGATTACCACTTATTTCCCCCATCACCTTTTATTTCTCACATCCAGCACAATTACAAAAATTGGTGCGGGGTAAGTTCAGCCTTATAACTTATCTCGGCTTTGCCTCCATAAGTTATGGCTTCACTTATTTTCTAAATCTCTAATCCTTTTTTCTAATTCTTCAATGTGCTGCATAATCGGATCTAAAATATGGATGTGATCCAAACTCACATCAATTTTTCTACCTTCTTGTTTAGTAATTCTACCTGGAACACCCACTACTGTTGAATTCGCGGGAATATCTTTAACTACTACGGCATTTGCCCCAATATAAGAATTATCGCCAATAGTAATATTTCCTAATATCTTTGCCCCAGCTCCGACAACAACATTATTGCCTATTGTAGGATGACGTTTACCTTTTTCAAGACCAGTCCCGCCTAAAGTTACACCTTGATATAAAAGCACATTATCACCAACAATTGTGGTCTCGCCAATCACTACCCCCATCCCATGATCAATAAAAAAATTCTTTCCTATTTTTGCACCAGGATGAATTTCGATACCGGTTAGATGACGGGAAAGTTGTGAAATGAAACGCGCTAATAAGTTAAGATGCAGTTTATAAAAAGAATGAGCCAGGCGATGACTAACTAATGCATGCAATCCTTGATATAGAAACAAAATCTCAAAGAAATTTTTTGCCGCAGGATCTCTTTTTTGTGCCGCTCTTATATCAGAATAAAAGAATATAGCTATCAGTATTAATTTTAAAAATAATAAACCAATTAAACCAAAAATTATATATAGGAAAATATTCATTTTATTTACCCCCTATTTTTCCAACAAAACAACTGCATAACTTGCGATTGCTTCATTTTGCCCAATTAAACCTAGGCCTTCTTGCGTCGTAGCTTTGATATTGATATCATTTTTATCTATATTTAAGGTGTCTGCGATTTTTTCTCTCATCCTATCTCGGAAAGGCTCTATTTTTGGCTCTTCGGCTAAAATAACTGTGTCAATGTTAGATATTTTAAAACTGTTAGCCTTAACTAAATCAAAAACTATTTTTAACAATTCAATACTTGAGATATCTTTATATTTTGGATCGCTATCAGGAAAATGTTTTCCAATATCATCCTTAGCCATTGCACCAAGCAATGCATCAGATATAGCATGTATTAAGACATCGGCGTCAGAATGCCCCAAAAGACCTTTAGCAAAAGGTATTTCTATGCCGCCTAAAAATAATTTTCTTTTTTCTACCAAAGGATGAATATCGTAACCTAATCCAATCCTAATCATAAGCTTAAGAACTTTTTTTAAATATACCCTCTGCTAAAATTAAATCCTCTGGTGTTGTAATTTTAATATTTGAATATGAACCTGTAACTATTTTTACTTTTTTCCCAATATTCTCTACAAAAGAAGCGTCATCTGTAAAATTGCTATTTTTAAATTTTTTAAAAGCTTCTAAAATAATACCTTTCTTAAAAATCTGTGGAGTTTGAATTTCATAAATAAAATCTCGCGGAAGAGTTTTTTTCACAAATGAATTTTTATCTTTTAATTTTATCGTGGATTTAACCGGTACCCCTAAAACAGCTGCTTGAAATTTAATACCTGCTTTAATTATTTTTTTTAAATCGCTTTTTTTAAGGCAAGGTCTTGCGGTATCGTGAATCAAAACTAGGTCTGTATCTTTATCAACCTCCGATAAAGCATTTCTTACAGAATCTCGTCTTTCTTTACCACCAAGGGTGATTTTTTTTATTTTTTTAAAATTCTTGGTGATTTTTTTAACCAAAGATATATCTTTGGAATTACAAACTATAATTATCTTTTTAATTATGGGTTCTTTAGTAAATAGCTCTAGCGAATAAACAAGTATGGATTTTGAAAGAATTTTAATTAAGGGCTTTGAGATTTTATTTTTTAAACGCTTGCCGCGCCCAGCAGCAAGCAAGATAGCTTCTAATTTCATTTCTTCTCAGGATTAATCACTGAAATAACTTTTGTAAAAATCATTCTGCCTGCTTGTGTCTGTAAAACAGAACTAACCCCTACTTTAATAAGCTGCCCCATAAATTTTCGACCGTCCTCAACTACCACCATTGTACCATCATCTAAGTATCCTATTGCTTGATTATATTCCTTACCTTCTTTAACCAGGCGTATCTCCATTTCTTCACCCGGGAAGACTACCGGTTTAATAGCATTAGCGAGTTCATTAACATTTAAAACTTTTACGCCCTGCAAAGTAGCAATGCGATTTAAATTAAAATCGACCGTTAAGAGTTTTGCCTCCAATAATTTTGCTAATTTTACTAACTTTGCATCAACTTCATTAACTTCTGGAAAATCTTCTTCATTGATAAGTATCGTTAAGCTAGAATCTTTTTGAATTGTGTGCAAAATCTCAAGACCACGACGTCCACGTTGACGTTTTAGAGGATCAGAAGAATCAGCAATTTTTTGTAATTCTTTTAGAACAAAACGTGGCACAATAAGCTTATTTTCCAAAAATCTTGTTTTACAAATATCCGTAAATCTACCGTCGATAATTGCACTAGTATCTAAAACTAATAATTGTTCTGCTTGATCTTGACGGCTAAATTTTACATAAGGGATAATTAAATTAAATTCGTCTTTACCGCGTAGGCCCATAACCATCCCTAAATAACAAAAGACTAAAGTTAATGTTGCACGCATTAAGGTAATAGTTTCTCTATCTGTAGTCATAAGGCTTACCGCATCAGTAACGAGTTTTGCCATAATTAAACCTAAGATTAAACCAAAAACCGCACTAGATAGACCTCTCATAGAAACTCGGCGCATCCCCATCTCTAAAAAAATCAACAGGCCTCCTGCGAAAGCACCTATTAAAGCTCCAATTCCGCTAGCCTGCCTTACCACTCCTGTTTGATAACCAATAGAAATACATCCTACTATAAATAGAATTCTTGTAAAAATAAGACCCATCTTACCTACCATATCGCCTCCATTGCCTCTTTAATAGAATTAATGCCTATAAGTTCAATTTTATTTTTTTTATCCAATCCCTTTAAATTATTTTTTGGCATAATTATTCTTTTAAAACCCATTCTCTCTATCTCATTTATTCGTAGCTGCATGTTACTGATACTTCGCACTTCACTTGCAAGACCTACCTCACCTAACATCACCAGATCTTCGGGAATTGGTTTTTCTAAAAAACCTGAAGCCACAGCAAAAACTAAAGCTAAGTCTACAGCCGGATCAGTAACTTTTATACCGCCGGCAATGTTTACAAAAATATCTTGTGTCTCTAAATGAAGTTGTAATCTTTTTTCTAAAACTGCCACCAAAAGACTTAGGCGATTATAATCTATGCCTTGGGCCTTACGCGTGGCATAACCAAAACCAGCCTTGCTAACTAAGGCCTGGATTTCTACTAGAAGCGGACGTGTCCCTTCTAAGATACAAGTAACGCTTGAACCAGAAACATTTTTTGGCCGTTCTTGTAAAAAAATCTGAGATGGATTTTCTACTTCTTTAAGGCCATTTAGACCCATTTCGAAAACACCTATCTCATTAGTCGAACCAAAGCGATTTTTTACTACACGTAGCATCCGATAAGTAGAATATCTTTCTCCTTCAAAATACAAAACCGTATCTACGATATGTTCTAAGACTCTTGGGCCGGCAATTGCGCCTTCCTTTGTAACATGTCCGATAATAAAAATTGGAATTCCTGAAAGTTTGGCGGTTTGGGTTAAAATACCCGCACATTCTCTTACCTGACTCACACTACCCGGGCTCGAGCTAATTCTTGAATCAAAGATAACTTGGATTGAGTCAATGATGACAAAATCTGGCTTGATTTTCTTAATATATTCTAGGATAAATCCTAAATCTACTTGATTAACAATATAGAGTTTATCCTTGCCATGTGCACCCAATCTATCTGCACGTAATTTTGTTTGGCTCGTAGATTCTTCCGCACTTACATATAAAACCTTATAATTATCAAGGCTTAAATTATTAGAAATTTGTAACGAAATTGTAGATTTGCCAATACCCGGATCGCCACCAATTAAAGTAACAGACCCCAAAACTATTCCCCCGCCTAAAACTCTGTCTAATTCTTTAATTTTAGTTTTATAACGCTCTGTTTCTCTAGATGCTACATCTTTTAGGAGGATCGGCTCTACGTTTAAAACTGGCCTTATTTGCTCTTGAACACTCAACTGATCCTGGTAATTTTCCTCAACAAATGAATTCCAACCTTGGCAATCTGGACATTTACCTAGCCACTTTGCTGATTGATAACCGCATTTTTGACAAGTAAAAATTGTTTTCGTTTTCACTTTTATTTAAAATATATTTTTTATTAATAGAAATATTTTTAGTGGGATTAATTTTTATTTTGCAACTTTTTTCTCTTTTCCTTTAAACAATAATTTCCAAGGATGAGCTTTGATATCTGTACTAAATTCTTCAAGATTTTTATATACCGTATCGTCATAAATAAGCCTTCCTATTGTTCCTTGGCCAGATTTTACTTGTCCTAAAATGTCTTCTAATTTTACCACCAAATCATTTGCTTGTTTCATTACTTCCTGCATAGGAATAGGATCTATACCTATTAAAATATCATTTTCTTTCATTAAAGAATCATAATTTTTGCCGGGAATAATCTCGACATATTTTTCTCCCAAAAGCCCCAGAGTATTAATCCAGGCTTCTGAATCCACTGGGACCTTGGCATATCTTCTTACAAAAGTAGTAACTTCTATTAATGTCTTTTGATTTTCTTTATCAAAACTAATATGTAAATCTTTTACCTCGCCCACATCCACACCAGCTAATCTTACTGGTGCCCCTACCTTAAGACCATTAACATAACTAAATATTAATTTTAAATTATAACTTGGCTGTATGAATTGAAAATTCCCTATCAAGAAAATAAAAATGCCCAGTATTATCAATCCAATAAAAATAAATATCCCTACTTTTAATTCTAAACTTATTTTATTATTATTGGCCATATTTCTCCTTCCTTTGTTGTTTATTTTGTATGAGGTTTACAAAGAGTTTTACGCACTCCTGGATCAATTGTCTCTGTAATCGGCCCATTTGCTGCACCAGTAATAAATTGATGTACTACCGGATGTGTTGTGTTTTGTATTTCAGTTGGAGTTCCTTCTGCAATAAT
>JBFMBJ010000055.1:0-7769 GCA_040755235.1 Candidatus Omnitrophota bacterium | reverse complement strand
AATGAGCGAAACGCAAGATATAAAAAAAGAAGAAAGTTTTAATACTTCTACTCCCCTTCTAAGTACTCTACCTTCGCTTGTTTTAAATGGAATATTTTTTAAAGATGATCAGGCTTACGCTTTAATTAATAATCAAGTTTTTAAAGAAAACGACGCCATTAATGGCGCAAGAATAATTGCAATTCATCCGGATTCTGTGGATTTGGTCTTCGAGGGAAGAAATTTTACTTTAAGAATAGAGTAATACTAGGCGAGAACCTCTTTTATTATCTCTAAAGAAATATTTTCTTTAATAAAAGCCTTTCCAATATCTTCTATTAAAACAAATCTATTTTTTCCTTTAATAAATTTTTTATCGCGTAAAGAACTATCTATAATCTTTCTGACTTCCACATTCTTTATCTTTATGGGTAAATCCGCTTTAGCAATTAAGCTTTGTATCTTTTGAAAAGTTTTATTTTCTATATAGCCAAGGCGCTCGCTTATTTTACTGGCACATACCATTCCTATCGCCACTGCCTCTCCATGGGTATAGCGGGTATAATTTGTAGCTGCTTCTATGGCATGTCCTATAGTATGGCCAAAATTAAGAATGGTACGTATATTCTTAGTTTCTCTCTCGTCTATTGTTACTATTTGTGCTTTTATTTGGGCACAGCGAAATATAATCTTTTCCAATATATTTTTGTCTAATTTTAAAATATGGTTTATGTTTTTTTCTAAATAACTGAATAAAGATGTATCTTTAATAATGGCAGTTTTTATTATTTCTGCAAACCCCGATTTTATGTCATGTATAGATAAAGTTCCCAAGAAAAATAAATCAGTAAATACTAACTTTGGCTGATAAAACGAACCCACCAAATTTTTTGCTATTTTTAAATCAACGCCTGTTTTTCCTCCAATACTAGAGTCTACTTGGGCAAGTAATGTTGTGGGGATTTGTATGTAGGGGACTCCTCTTTTATAAATGCTTGCTACAAACCCAGTCACATCTCCTACTACTCCTCCACCCAGAGCCACCAGAAAAATACTTTTTTGTTTATCGTAAAGACCAATTTCTTCACAAAGTTTAATTATATGATTTATAGATTTACTTTTTTCTGTATCAGGAATAGTTAGGAATTTAGTACTGATAGCATTTTCTTTAAGAGACTTTTCGATATTTTTACCATAGAGATCTTTAATTAAGTGATTTGTGATAATTATTGCATCCTGCCCTATATTTAAATCTTGGACTAATCTACCTAATTGAGAAAAAATTTTATAACCAATAACAATTTTATATTTATTTTCTTTTAGGTTTACTACGATTTCTTTCATCCTGTTAGAAATCCCCCATTCTAGTACCTTTGTTTTTTATATTCATTTCTGGAATACTTTTGAATCCCAAAATTTCGAGCGTGTTTCATATTAATAAACGTTTAGTATTTTTAAGAAAAATGCTACAATGGGCCAAATAATTCTTTCAAATAAACCAAAAAATAAAAGCATAAATACAATCAAAAATCCAAATGGCTCAAGCATTGAGTATCCAATAGCTGTTTCGCGAGGCAAAAGCCCCATTAAAACTCGAGATCCATCTAATGGTGGGATGGGTATGAGATTAAAAATTGCCAGTACCAGATTGATTATAATTGCAGTTTTTAGAATATCACTAAGGAATATATTTGTGGTAAATGGAGATTTTAGAGCCAAGATTAATAAGAGACCAAGCAAAATATTTGCCAGAGGTCCAGCAAGACCTACCCAAATCATATCGCGTTGTGGATTTTTAAGATTCCAAAAATTTACCGGCACTGGCTTTGCCCAGCCAAAAATTACGGGTGAATTCATTAAAATTAAAACTATAGGTAAAATTATGGTTCCTACCGGGTCAATATGAACAAATGGATTTAGAGTTAAACGCCCAGAATATTTTGCTGTTGGATCGCCTAATTTATAAGCAACTAATCCATGGCTAATTTCATGGATTATAACTGCGAAGAAAAATATAATGAGCGATATAATAAATCCCATATCTTATTTTTTACCGGCAGCGGGTTTGGCTGCAGCTTTTGGGATAGCGGTACTGGGTGTAGCAGCGGCTGGAACTGTACCGCCAGCTGGAGCTGCTGCTGGCCCTTCAGTTGCAGTAGTTTCTTTCGCGGCTTTTTCTTTCTTAACTTTTATTTTTACAACTTTAATTTTGGGTAAGCCAAAAACAGAACTATCTTCTTTCCAAAGGCCTTTTGTCATCATATGTTTAATGCGTTCAATTCTTTTTAAAACTGTTTTTTGTTTTTTATCTTTACTCGAAGTAGCCAAAGATGGGTGTATCGACATTTTTATAACCTCCTCACTAAGCAATCACGATATTTTTTTTGTAAATGCGTTGCTAATTTTTTTGCTTTTTCTTTATCTTGAAATTTACCTACGCAAATTATAGACATCTTCCCCTTTGAGATAGCAAATGCTGAATAACCTTTATTTTTTAATGTGATTAGTTCTTTTTGTATATATGTTTTATCACTAAAAGAAGCTACCTGAATTGTGTAATTATTTTTTTGTGTTATTTGACTTTGATTTTCTTCTTTAATAATTTTTATTTCTTGAGGTTTCGTAACACTACTTGTATCTTGGTTATCTTTATTTGCAACTTCAATCCGCGGTATGTTATTTTGCAAGGTTTGATTTTTTATGGCCTTAGTTGATTCTTGAGACGGTTGGTTAGATATTCTAGCTAGATGTCTTCCTTTTTCTACTCCTAGAGAAAAAGATACAATATTTATAACTATAAAAATAATTATAGTAATAATAATTTTTTCATAAGAAAATATCTTTTTTAAAAAATTAGGATCTCTCCTAGCAGAATATTTACCTAAAGAATCTTTTTGGTTAAATATTTCTAGTTGTTTTAAATTGTATTCAGCCATATTTTTATTATAAAATTTGATTAAATTTAATGCAAGTACTTTTTAAAACGAATTTTTTTTACTACTTTCAAAAAAGCCTCTACTACTTTTGGATCAAACTGCGTTCCAGAATTCTTTTTAATTTCTCTTACTGCATTTTCTATATTAATCCTTTCGCGATAGGGCCTTCCGTAAACCATGGCTTCAAAAGCGTCAGCTACCGCCATCACCCTTGCTCCTAAAGGAATTTTATTCTTTTTTAGTCTTGACGGATAACCTGTGCCATCAAATTTTTCATGATGATGCAAAATAATTGGTATAGCCGGTTTTAACACCTGCAGAGAACGTAAAATCTTAGCACCTTTTTCTGGATGGCGTTTTATAATCTGATATTCTTCTACGGTTAGTTTTTCAGGCTTGGTAAGTATTTCCATCGGAATATCGACCTTCCCTGCATCGTGAAGCAGGCTTGCATATTCTAGGCTACGTAATTCTTTCTCATCCAGATTCATTTGGTGTGCAATAGATAAAACTAGCTGACTAAAATGCGGGCTATGAGTGTATGCCTGAGGAACCCTGGTATCAAAGAGCGTAACTAAAGATTTAATCGAGCCTAAAACTATTTTTTGTTGTTCTTCGTAAAGCTGTAGATTTTTGATGCCAATTACTGATTGTTCTGCCAGGTTTATTAAAATTTCTTGGTCAAGGTTATCAAAGCAAGGATCGCTTTTTTTTCTTCGTACAATCACCAGGCCAATTGTATCTTCTGCAATTAAAGGAATGGCAAGGATATTATTACGGCATACGGAACTAGCATTTTTAATTATTTTTCGCTCAAGTGGATTAATAACCTTGAATCTTTTTTCTAAACAATATTTTTTTCTTGCACTGAATAAACATTTAAAAGTAGAATTTTCTTTGGATTGATCTACTAGCATTACCAGGCAGTATCTGGCATTCATCACCTGACAAATTAATCTGGTTAGTCTTAATAATAGATCTTTAAGGTCATAAGTAGAATTAATCAATCGATAAACAGTATGAATTACCGAAAGAGCTGTTTTATACCTTTTTATAAGGATTGAAGAGTTTTTCGTACTCATCTAATGCGCACCTATCTGTCATTCCGGCGATATAATCGCAAATTACCCGTTTCTTGCCCTCTTTTTTTAATTTCTTTTGTGTTTCCCAGGGAAGTTGTTCAGGTTTTGCTAGATAAACTTTGAATAATTCTTGAATAAAACTTTTTGATTTATTCGACATGCGTATTACACGATAGTGATTATAAAGGTTTTTCATTAAAAATTCTTTTAAAGGAATTCTTAATTTTTTTATTTCTGGACTAAAAGAAATAATTTTTTCTTTTAGATTCTTTACATCTTGCCAAGATTTTAAATTTAATTTAGCTAAGCGTTTTTGAGATTCTTCTACTAAGTCAGTTACTTGAATATTAATTAATGATTTTATAATTTGATATTTGCGTATACTAGAGTCAAGGCCAGGATATTTTTTACTAATAAGTTTAGAAGTTTTTTGCCAAAGATCAATATTCTCTAAGTCTTTTTCGTCAATTAGGCCTGAGGTTAGACCATCATCTAAATCATGATTATCATATGCTATTTCATCAGCAATGTCAACAACTTGTGCTTCTAGGCTGGGTAGTTTATTTAGAGCAAATTCTTTAATATGCACTGCTTGGTCAAACTTAGAAGTATGTTTTGCTATTCCTTCCCTCACCTCCCATGTCAGGTTTAAGCCCAAAAACTCAGGGTATTTTTCTTCCAATAGATCAACAACTCTTAAGCTTTGTAAATTATGGTTAAAACCGCCATGATTTTTCATTAGTTCATTTAATGCTTCTTCGCCTGAGTGCCCAAAAGGCGTGTGTCCTAAGTCATGCGCAAGCGCAATAGCCTCTGTTAAATCGATATTAAGCCGCAAGGCTGAAGCTATAGTTCGAGCAATCTGCGAAACTTCTAATGTATGTGTGAGCCTAGTGCGATAATAATCTCCCTCGTGATTGACAAACACTTGAGTTTTATATTCTAAGCGTCTAAAGGCAGCAGAGTGAATTATTCTATCTCTATCACGTTGGTAGCAAGATCGATAAGGATGTTCTTTTTCTTGATAAACTCGGCCGCAAGACTCATGACTCTTCATTGCATAGCTAGCTAAAAATTGTTCTTCAAAAGCTCTAATATCAAGCATTTTTTAATTTTTTATATAGTTCATCCAATGATTGAGAAATTATTTTTGTATCAAAAACTACTGGCATAAAATTCGTATCCCCGTCCCAACGCGGCACTAAATGAACATGCAGGTGTTCTATGCCTGCACCTGCGGATTTTCCTAAATTTATACCTAAATTATAACTATGTGGTTTTAATACTTTATCTAAAAGCTTTTTACTTTTTTTAATAAGACCAAATAAATCAACTATCTCTTCATTAGTTAATAAATTAGTATCTTTTATATGCCGATAAGGAGAGACCATAACGTGTCCGTTATTATAAGGGAAAAGATTAAGCATAGAAAAAGAATACTTACTTCGCAGAATTACAAAATTTTTTCTATCTTTATTTTTGGATTTACTAGCTTTACAAAAAAGGCAGGTTTTATTTTTTTGAGTTAAATATCTTATTCGCCATGGCGCCCAAATTCTTTCAGTCATAGTTTTATGATTTCTGCTTTAATGGAATCATTTATTTCTATAATTCCATATGAATTAAAAGAGGCAAATATCTTATCGGTTAGGCTGCCAGGGTTAAAAAATAAAATACCATTATATTTTTCATTTACCGGGTAATGTGCATGTCCAAAAACGATTGCATCTAATTTATCTTCTTTAAATTTTGCCGGTAAATCTTCTATTAACTTAGCAGGGTTTCCCCAGCCATGAATTAATCCGATTTTAAATTTGCCTATTTGAATAACTTGTTTTTCGGGAAGAGTATTTTTTATCTCTCCAGAATCCATATTACCGTATACTCCCCGGACATCTTTACAAATATTCTTTAGTTTATTAATTACGCTAATATCTATGAAATCACCAGCGTGCAAAATTAAATCTACATTTTTAAAAGCAGAATAAATTTCTTTCGGTAAGTCAGTTGCTTTATTTGTGATATGCGTATCTGAGATTACGCCTATTTTCATAATACAATGCGAGGTTTACTATAAAGGTCTAGCAGATAATTAATATTTGCGATATTCCATGTCCAGATTTTTTCTTCTTTAGCCAATAGCTTAACATTGGTGTCAGCTTCATTAAAGGCAATAATAATTTTATGCTGTACTTTATGTTTATATTTCTTGCACTCATTTATAAAATCAACAATATCTTCTTCATTAAGTTTATCTTTTTTAAGTGCGGTTATCCAAAGTGAGTCGGTCGACCTACCGAGGACTCCTTCTTTAATTCTTTGGGAATCGAATTGCAATGGTTTTATTTCTTTAAAATGATTGAGTCTAAACTTTTTCTTTTCTAATTGAACGCTTTCATCGTTAAATAAACGGAATAATTCCATTACCCTTTCTAATAACTCTTTATTTGAAATTAAGATAAAGTCATTAATCATTCGATTTATTTTTCTTATAAATATTTGACGAGAGGCTTTCGTATCAAAGCTCATTGCATTTAGCTTTTCCTGATAAACATATTTTAACCAAAAACAAAATAAGCGGTCATTTATTTTAAAGAAATCCCCAGTTTTAGAGATTACATCTAGTTCTAAGAGACGATTTATTTTTATAGAAATATCTTTTCTTTGTTTATGAATTATAAAAGCGATATCTTTAAGTTTATTATGTCCATTGGCGATAGAAAATAATATAGATAAATAATCGCTGGTGCCTTTTGTGCCAATGAGTTTGTCGAGATAATGTAAAAAACGTAAATTTAACATTCCGAGATTATCAAATAAAATATTTTCTAAACCATTAATGACAATATCAGAATCAATCACATTATTATTTTTAAGAGCTAAATCTTGGATAGTTTGTAGAATAATTTTAAGATAAAATGGATGACCACCTGTAAAATGAATCAAAAAATTAACTAAGTTTTTTTCAAGGTTTAAAGGTTGTAAACTTTGCTGAATAAAAAGATTACTTTCTTCTATGTCAAATGGTTCCAAATCAATTATTTCAAAATTCCCAAATAATAACGCTAAATCACGCGTTAAAATAGATCTGGCTTTAAATTTGTAGGAACTGGTAACAACATACATTATATTTTTTTGAATCATTATTTTTTTGGACCATTCGCGATATAAATTTTTTAATTTTAATTCTTCCAAATATTGAAACTCATCAAAAATTAAAATAATGAATTTATTGGCTTCCCGACCAAGATTATCTATCATATCTAGTATTTCTAGAAATATCTCCTCTTCTTTTGTCTTTTCAATACTAGATAAAATATTTTTAATTTTATTAATAGTTTCCGGAATTATATTTTGATTGATAGATATTAGAGAATCTAAATTTTCTGGTATATCTTGAAAATTTGATTTCGAAAAATTATATAGAATTGTTCCTATGAAGCGATTAAAAAAATGCCTGGTAGGATCTTGTCTTAATTCTAAATAAACCGGAATAATTTCTGGGTCATTAAATTTTGATAAAAAATTGTGTAAAAGCGAAGTTTTTCCTGTTAATTCATCACCAATGATGGCTATGTTTTGCCGATAACCTTGCTTAAAGCCATTCAAGCGCTTATTGAGATTATCTAAGATATCTTCTCTGGCAAAATAATTTTGTATCATGGTAAATAATAAGAAGGATTTTGTGGTTTCGATTTTTTTCTTATTTCAAAATGTAAAATTGGATTGTTGCTTGCTTGATTTAATTTTGCAATAGGCATATCTTGTAAAA
>JBFMBJ010000054.1:0-7804 GCA_040755235.1 Candidatus Omnitrophota bacterium | reverse complement strand
TCAAATAACCAAAAAGATACTTTGATATAAGCCTATTTAGTTTTGAACATTTAGACATTTGGAAATTCGGATTTGTTTCGAATTTCGATATTCGAATTTAGAGTTTATTTTTTAAAGGAGGAATAATGACAAAACCAATTAGCATTCTGATGGGGAGCCAATCAGACCTAGAAACTTTAAAAGAAACAATTGATTGTTTAAAAGAATTTAAGGTTGGTTTTGAGATAAAAGTTTTGTCTGCGCACAGAACCCCAAAGGAATTAGCTAACTACGTCGAAGAAATATCCAAAAAAGGAACAAAAATTTTTATTGCCGCCGCAGGTGGAGCAGCTGCTTTGGCTGGTGTAATTGCCGCGCACACAACAAAACCTGTAATAGGCATTCCAATTGAGACAAAAAATTTATCCGGAATTGATTCATTATTTTCCACAGTGCAGATGCCTCCGGGAGTTCCTGTTGGATGTATGAGTATAGGAAAATGGGGCGCAAAGAATGCTGCAATATTTGCTTTAGAGATTTTAGGTATAAATGATAAAGTAATACAAAAAAAATTAATCGCCTATAAAAATAAGATGCGTCAAAAAATTAAGCGAATTAAAATCAAGATATGAGTGCAAAGATTTTAAAACTAGACCCCACGAATTTCAACCAAGATTTACTGAAAGAACCAGCTGATATTTTAGCAAACGGTGGTCTAGTAATTATACCAACAGAAACAGTTTATGGTATAGCTGCGAATAAATTAAATTTAAAAACCTTAGATAAATTATACGAAATAAAAAAGCGCCCAGAGAACAAACATTTTTCTTTACATATCGCAGATAAATTTGAAGTTGAGAGTTTTGCAATAGATATTCCGGTTAGTGCTTATAAGCTTATGGATAAATTTTGGCCAGGGCCACTGACTTTGGTTTTAAAATCTAAAGAAAAAAATACAATCGGTATACGCTTGCCTGATGATAAAATTGCTCAAGCATTAATTCAAATGAGTAGTGTGCCAATAGTTTGTCCTTCAGCAAATATTTCTGGAAAGCCAGCGCCAAAAAATTTTATAGATGCCATAGAAGATTTTAAAGATTCAGTTGATTTTGCTATTGATGCAGGCCCGACAAAATTGCAACTGGAATCTAGTGTTGTGGATTTAACTATAAATCCGCCAAATATTTTAAGAGAAGGCGTGATTAAAAAAGAGGATATTTTAAAAACAGTACAGACAAAAAATATACTTTTTGTCTGTACTGGTAATTCTTGTCGTTCTGTAATGGCAGAAGCTTATTTAAAAAAATTATTAAAAGATAAAACAGATGTAAAAATAAACTCTGCAGGGATATCTGCTTTAGAGGGAATGTCAGCAACTTATAATACAATTGAGGTATTAAAAAAAATCGATCTCGACGTAACAGGCCATCGAGCAAAATTTTTAACCGATGTGATGCTTAAATCAAGTGACTTAATTTTAGTAATGGAAAAGCATCACCAAGATTTAATTTTAGAAAGAGTGCCGCTTATAAAAAACCACGTGTATCTTTTAAAAGAATTTGCTAAAATAGATGATGGTTTTTACGATATAAAAGATCCGATAGGTCAGTCTCCAGATGTATATGAAGAAGTTTTTAATTCTATTAAACAAGCAGTAGATCGAATAGCAAAATTAATATGACAAAAATAATTATTGGTTCAGATCACGCTGGATTTAAATTAAAAAATATTTTAGTTTCCTACCTAAAAAAGAAAAAAAATTTTATAATAAAAGATGTTGGTACTTGTAACGAGGAAAGCTGTGATTATCCTTTATTTGCCGCTCATGTCGCTAAAGGAGTTTCCTCTGGAATTTACAAAAGAGGAATTTTAATTTGTAAGTCTGGTATTGGAAATTCTATCGTGGCAAATAAATTTCCTCGGGTGCGGGCTGCGCTTTGTTATAATTTAGCGCAAGTAAAATTATCACGCCAGCATAATGATAGTAATATTTTAGTTTTGGGAGCAAGTTTTACCAAACCTGCCTTGGCCAAAAAGATGGTTAATGTTTGGCTTGGGGAAAAATTCGAAGGCGGAAGGCACAAAAGACGCGTAGATCAAATTAGATCTATTGAAAAGCGAGTGGGGTTATAGAGATGAAATATCTAAAAATTACTGATCCAGAAGTTTACAAAATTATTAAAAACGAAATAAAACGCGAAGAACAAAATTTGGAGTTAATTGCTTCAGAAAATTTTACCTCCATGGCAGTTTTGGAGGCGCAGGGTTCTATTTTAACTAATAAATATGCCGAGGGCTATCCGCATAACCGCTGGTATAATGGCTGTAAATTTGTAGATGAAGTAGAAGACTTAGCGATTACAAGGGCAAAAGAACTTTTTGGGGCAGAACACGCCAATGTGCAGGCACATTCGGGGACACAGGCAAATATGGCAGTATATTTTTGCACGCTAAAGCCCGGCGATACGGTCTTGAGCATGGATTTAGCATGCGGCGGACATTTATCACATGGCCATCCACATAATTTTTCGGGTAAGCTTTATAAAATTGTTACTTATGGCCTAAATTCTAAAACAGAGATGTTAGATTATGATGAAATTCTAGATTTAGCAAAAGTACATCGGCCAAAATTAATTTTAGCTGGTGCTTCAGCATATCCGCGGATAATTGATTTTAAAAAATTTCGTTATATTGCTGATCAGGTAGGAGCAAGACTTCTGGTAGATATGGCGCATATTGCAGGGCTTGTTGCAGCAGGGGTGCATCCTTCGCCTGTGCCTTATGCAGAATTTGTTACTTCTACAACGCACAAGACCTTACGCGGGCCCAGGGCAGGTTTTATTTTATGTAAAAAAGAATTTGCTAAAAAACTAGATAGCGAAATTTTTCCGGGTATTCAGGGTGGGCCTTTGATGCATGTAATTGCTGCTAAGGCAGTGGCTTTTAAAGAAGCAATGTGCCCAGAGTTTAAAAAGTACCAAGTAAATATTGTAAAAAACGCAAAAGCGCTTTCAGGAAAATTAAATAAGCTTGGGTTTAGAATTGTTTCTGGCGGCACAGATAATCATCTTTTCTTGGTAGATTTAACTAAGCAAAATATTTCTGGGAAAGATGCATCTTTAATATTAGATAAAGTGGGTATTACCGTTAATAAAAATTTAATCCCTTTTGATAAAAAACCCGCAACAATTACCAGTGGAATTCGTATAGGAGCTGCTGCAGTAACTACAAGAGGCATGAAAAGTGCAGAAATGAATAAAATCGCATCATTGATAAATGAGGCTTTAAGTACAAAGGAAGAGGGAAAGCTAGAAAAAATTAATCAAAAAGTAAAAAAACTAGTTAAACAATTTCCTTTATATTCAAAATATTTTAAATAAAAATTGAAGCATGATTGCAGTGATTAAAAATCAGATTCCACAGATTAAAACATATTTGGTTTTTATCTCCGTAATCTTTTTTAAAAATCTGTGTAATCAAATTATGATTTAATAAAATGAAAAAAGATAAGCGTCCTTCTTGGGATAAGTATTTCTTAGATATCGCACATTTAGTATCTCGGCGTTCAACCTGTTTACGCCGGGCAGTTGGAGCATTAATTGTTAAAGATAGAAGAATTCTAGCCACAGGTTATAACGGAACACCGTCTGGGATAGAGCATTGTTGTAATGTGGGTTGCCTTCGAGAAAAATTAAAAATTCCTTCGGGAGAGCGCCATGAGCTTTGTCGCGGTTTACATGCTGAGCAAAACGCACTCTTGCAGGCTTCGCTCTATGGCATTTCTGTAAAAGATAGCGTAATTTATGTTACTAATCAGCCTTGTATTATTTGTGCTAAGATGATTATTAATGCTGGTATCAAAGAAGTGATTATGGCAGGTCATTATCCAGATAAAATGGCTAAAGAATTTTTAGATGAAGCAGGAATTAAAATAAGAATAGTACAAAGTTCAAGTAAGCATAAAGCATAGAACGCAAAGTGTAAAACTAAAACACAAAACTTGAAACGTTTTTAGTTTTAAACTTTAACTTTACGTTTTGAGTTTTGAGCTTTTGAAGGAGTGAAGCGATAATGAGGTGTCCTCATTGCGGCCAGGTTGAAGATAAAGTTGTAGATTCGCGTATGGGTTCAGATAGCCTTTCCATTAGGCGTCGTCGAGAGTGCCTTGGTTGTGGCAAGCGATTTACTACCTATGAATATATTGAAGAGGCACCTTTAATGGTAATAAAAAAAGATGGCCGCAGAGAAATGTTTGATCGCAAAAAAATTTTAGCAGGTATTACCAAGGCCTGTGAAAAAAGGCCGATTAGCATAGAAAAGATGGAAGAGTTGGTTGATTCTGTAGAGCGCACAATTATCAAAAAATTTGACCGAGAGGTAAATTCTAAAGATGTTGGAGAATTAGTAATGGAAGGTTTAAGTAAGCTTGATGAAGTTGCTTATGTAAGATTTGCTTCTGTGTATCGGCAATTTAAAGATGTCAGTCAATTTATGCAAGAGCTGCACGGAATTTTAGATAAAAATCGCTAAAGGAAATTCTTATGATAGAAATGGAATTAAATAAAATTATTATTGATGAAAAAAAACACGACCAAGTAATTGTTTTAAAAGAAAAAAATGGCGAGAGGCTCATGCCGATAATTATTGGCCTAAACGAAGTGTCTAGTATAAAAATGAAATTAACTAAACTTACGCCGCCACGGCCATTAACACATGATTTACTAAAATTAATCATTGATAGTTTAGAAGCAAAGGTAGAAAAAGTTGTTATTGATAAAATAGAACAAGGCACTTTTCATGCAAAAATTTTTTTAAGAACTAATGATGGAAAAAATAAAATTTTAGATGCGCGGCCTTCAGATAGTATCGCTTTAGCGCTGAGAACGCAATCATCAATTTTTGTAGAGGAAGATGTTTTAGATAAGACAGAAATTACAAAAAAGTAAATGATACTTGGAATAATTGCTGATACCCACGATAACCTTCCTAAGATAAAAAAAGCTATAGAACTCTTCAATAAAAAATATACAAAGTTAGTTTTACATGCTGGTGATTGGGTTGCACCTTTTAGTGTTTTTAATTTTAATAGGTTAACTTGTCCGTATTTAGGTGTTTACGGAAATAACGATGGCGAGAAAGATGGCTTAAGAGAAAAATCATTGGGTAAAATTAAAGAAGCTCCTTTAGAGTTGGAGCAATTCGGTAAGAAAATTTTAATAACCCATGATTTAACAAAAACAAATTTAACAAAAAATTATGATATTGTAATTTTTGGCCATACGCACAAGCCGGAAATTTATACAAAAAACTCAAGCTTATTCATTAATCCCGGAGAATGTTGCGGTTGGTTAACAGGGCAATCTAACGTAGTAATTTTAGATTTAATTAGTATGTCAGCAAAAATACATAGAATTTAGATGGATAAAAATCTAAAAAATTTAAAAAAAATAGATATTTTTGAATGGGTTTTACGTTTAGCTAAAACTAAAAAACGCAAAGTTTATTTGGTAGGTGGATATCTGCGCGATCTCATTTTAAATAGGCCTAAAGAAATGCTAGATTTAGATTTTGCAATAGATAAAGATTCTATTAAATTTAGCCACACTTTAGCAAAAAAATTAAAAGCAGATTTTGTGATTTTAGATAAGGCTCATGGTTCAACTCGTATAATTTATGCTGATAAAAAACAAAAATATACTTTAGATTTTACAGATTTTCGAGGGAAAAATTTACTAGAAGATTTAAGGTATCGTGATTTTACGATTAATGCCTTAGCTATAGATTTAGAAAAAATTAAAAAAGCAAATAATTTTAATAATTTAATTATTGATTTATCTAGTGGCAAGGTTGATTTAGCAAAAAAACAAATCAAAATTACTGATCGAGCGAATTTTGATGATGATCCACTTAGGATTTTAAGAGCATTTAGCCTATCTGCAACGTTGGGTTTTAAGATAGAAAAGAATACTCTTGCTTTAATAAAAAAGAAAAAAAATTTAATAAAAAATAGTGCTTTTGAGCGTATCCGAGAAGAATTATTTAAAATCTTAAAAGTAAAAAATTCACACTCTTTTTTAAAGACTTTAGATGAAATAAAATTGTTATCAAAAATTATTCCTGAAATTGAGTTAATGCGTGGAGTAAAACAGGGGCCATATCATCATTTAGATGTTTGGGATCATTCAATAGAGACTTTAAGGCAGCTTGAGTTACTTTTTGAGGAATTAAAACATAAATTGATAATTAATAAATATTTAAACGATAAGATAGGTAACGAACACAGTCGAAGAGATTTAATAAAGTTAAGTGCACTAATGCATGATATCGGAAAGCCGCAAACTCTAAAAATAGAAAAAGGCCGCAGATGTTTTCACGGTCATGAAAGGTTAGGATATAAAATTACTAAAAATATTTGTCAGCGCCTAAAATTATCTAATAAAGAAATAGACGCAATAAACAAGATGATTTTTTGGCATCTGCGTCCGGGATATTTAGCAGATACGCTAACACCTACTAAAAGAGCAGTGTTTCGTTATTTTAGGGATGCAGGTGAAGAAGGAATAAGCACATTACTGCTTTCTATTGCTGATAAAAGATCAACTTGTGGAAAATTAACTAGTAAAAAGAATCGCCAACAACACGAAAAAATAGTTTTTGGTTTGATTAGCGAATATTTTCTTAAGAAGAAAGAAAAACAATTACCCAGATTTATTAACGGGGATGATTTAATAAAAAAATTTAAATTACAGCCTAGTCCTTTAATCGGAAAAATCCTAAGAGAGGTTGAAGAGATACAGGCAATAGGAAAAATCCATTCAAAAAAAGAAGCTTTGGATTTGGCAGAAAAAATATTAAATAAAATTCCATGATTATCGAGGGATTTTCTTTAGAAATAATACAAAGCGATATTACTAAATTAGAAGTGGATGCCATTGTTAACGCCGCAAATAACAAGCTTATAATGGGTGGAGGTGTGGCGTATGCAATTAAAAAAGAGGGTGGAAAAATCATTGAAGACGAGGCGCTAATTAAAGGCCCAATAGAAATAGGAGAGGCTATTACAACAAGTGGAGGGAATTTAAAAGTAAAATATGTAATTCATGCGGCAGTAATGGGAATGGATTTTATAACTGATGAAGCAAGAATTAGAGAGGCAACTCTAAATTCTTTAAAAGTAGCAGAAGCGCTAAATTTAAAATCAATCGCGCTTCCTGCTTTAGGTTGTGGCGTGGGTAAATTTCCAAAAAATTTTGCCGCAAAAATTATGTCCCAGGTCGTTTTTAAATTCTTAAAAGAAAATAAACATAAAAATTTAGAAAAAATAATTTTTGTTTTGTATGATAAAGAGACTTTTGACATTTTTACAAATACGATAAATCCATATTTAGAACACCTGGAGGATAAAATGCAAAAAGGTCCTTTTATTACGGTTGATGCAATTATCGAGCTTAATCAGGGAATAGTTTTAATTGAACGTAAGAATCCACCTTTTGGCTGGGCACTACCGGGTGGCTTTGTAGATTATGGAGAATCTTTGGAAGAAGCCGTAAAAAGAGAAGTAAAAGAAGAGACTTTACTAGATTTGGAAACGATAGAACAATTTCATACTTATTCTAAACCAGAGAGAGATCCGCGTTTTCATACTATAAGCTGTGTTTTTGTAGGTAAATCCAAAGGTATTCCCAAGGCTTCTTCTGATGCCAAAGATGCAAAAGTAGTGCGGCAAGAAGATTTTAAAAATATAAATTTTGCTTTTGATCATAAAAATATACTCAAGGATTATTTAGAATGGAAAAAGAAAAAAAATATAAATTAATTATTTTTG
>JBFMBJ010000053.1:0-7903 GCA_040755235.1 Candidatus Omnitrophota bacterium | reverse complement strand
TCACTAATTCTTTACTTGTAGTTTTTAAGCTTCGCATTTTACGTTGATGATAATATTGCACTGCATCATGTAGTGCCTTGCCATACAAAACAGTATGATGTTCTAAAATTGGCACGCGTAAAATATGTACATATTTATATTTTAAAGGACAAGTTAAATAATCATCGATTTGATAAAAGCTTAAAGATAAAATTTGCTCATCGGGAATTTTATTAAGACCCACCACAAAAGATTCGGCTGGTGGCGCATTACGCTCTATCGCTTGGTAAGCCGAAGTTTTTTGTGTTTTAATTTCTTTTTCATCCAAACCTAAAGCCTCAATAATAAATTGGCTTACTCGACGCATCCGGTTAGTGCCATAATCTTTTGCATACGTAAAATAGAGTTCTTTTTTAGCCCGCGTCATACCAACATAAAAGAGCCTGCGCTCTTCTTGTGTATGAAAATCACCACTGGGTAATATTTCTTTGATTAAATCATCGGGTAATTCTAAAGGTTTCCGGCGATGTGGCCAAGGAAATTTTCCCATCACAAGGCTTACCATAAACACAACACCAAATTCCAATCCCTTTGCCTTATGAATTGTTAAAATATTTACTGCTTGAATATCCAAATCTGCTTCTTGTGTTGCTGGATCATCACCTGCCTGAATTAATAAATCTAAGTAATTTATAAAATAAACTACCCGATCTTCACAAGCTACATGCTGAAAATTATGTACAATATTAAAAAATCTAGCTAGATTTTGAATTTTTTCTTCATTTGTTAAAGTTTGGTTTTTCATTAACTTTTTTAAATATCCAGATTCGGTCAAAAACAAATAAAGCAATCTTCCGGTAGTTAAGTTGCTTGAATATTCCAAATATTTTTTAACATCCTCTATTAATTTTTTACTAGTTGCATTTGCCTCACCAGATAAAGTTAATTCTTGATTGCTAGTTAAGTTCTCTAAAACCCAAAAAAGGCTTTTATTTTTACGCTTGGCCTGATGGAGACACTCTGTCAATTCAACCAGCGGCATGCGATATAAATCTGAAGTGGCCAAATAGTAAAGACTTAAAGAATCCCCTGGATTTGCCATTAACCTTAAAAAAGAAATACATAACCTTACTTCGTCACGCTGATACAATCCTTGATTCCCACTAAAACGCCAAGGAATACCGACCATATTTAAAGCGCGTAAATAACTATCTGCATCGGAATTAGAACGTACTAAAATTGTAAAATCATTGTAATTATATTCCTTATTTTTAACTTTTTCTTTAATGATTTTGGCCACTTTATCAGCTTCTGCATTTAATGTATCAAAACATAAATTAATAGGGGTGCTACCTTTTTCTTTTGTTATACTTACCAAGCGCTTATCAATATTTGCTTTTACTTCAAAGCGATCGGGATTATTATGTTGGATTAATTGATACGCGCTATCTAAAATGCTTTGGGTTGAACGATAATTCTTAATTAAACTAATTTTTTTTGCGTCAGGAAAATTCTGGGTAAAGCTTAAAATATTACTGTAAGCAGCACCCCTAAATCTAAAAATACACTGGTCATCATCTGCTACCACAGTAACATTCTTATTCTTGGCTAATAATTTTATCAATTGAAACTGCGCAAAGTTGGTATCCTGAAATTCATCAACTAAAATATATTTAAATTGCTTCTGGTAATAATCCAAAATCGAAGGATGCTCACGTAATAATTTTAAGCTTAAATAAAATTGATTTCCAAAATCAATCTTACCTTCTTTAAATAATAACTCTTGGTATTTGGCATAACAAAGCGCAAGTTCTTCCTGACGCATGGCTTCTTCCTTCAAGACTTCATCCTCAGGAGAATTTTCAGATTTTTCTTTTAATTTTTTAGCATATTCTAAATATTCAATACTTGAAATATCTTCATCTTTAAGACGACTGAATAAATCAATAATTGCCTCAATAAATCTGGTAGGATCTGATAAGGGACGAAAATGTTTTAAAGGAAAACTAAAAAGATGTTCTCTAAAAAATACAGCGGTTTCTGGCTTAGTCAAAACCTTAAAATCTGGATTCATTCCTGTATCAATGGCATTTTCGCGTAAAATCCTATCACCAAAAGAATGAAACGTAGAAATCCAAATATCTGTATAACCATAAGGAACTAAAACATCTATACGCTGCTGCATTTCGCTTGCGGCTTTATCCGTAAAAGTTAAGGCTAAAATTTCATTAGTTTTAGCAAGGCCTTGATTTAGAAGCCAGGCAATACGATGGGTTATCACCGTAGTCTTTCCGGTTCCGGCACCAGCAATAATTAAGAGTGGGCCTTGTTTATGTGTAACTGCCTCTAATTGCTCCTTATTTAACCCTTCAGAAAGTTTATTCATATTAAATAAGCGCACAACTTACAGAGATGTTAACGATGTAAGTCGTATGCGCGAATTAAATCCTTGACATCTTTGATGTCAAGGATAAGTTTAGCCGAGCGCCTTACGTTCATTTCATTCCATAAGTCGCGACTTCACTTATTTTACCTTGACAAAATTTTATTTTCAAGTATACTTAATAATCTCTGTATAAATAAAACCAAAGGTGAAATATGTCTAAAATATGCATAGTTTGTCAAAAACGCCCCATGGCAGGAAAATCACTTGCCCGCCGTGGGCAACTTAAGAAAAAAGGCGGTACAGGTAGTAAAGTTACTCGTGTCACGCTTCGTATTTTTTCCCCAAATCTACAAAGAGTTAAGGCTTTCATTGGTAAAACAAAAAAAAGAGTCTGGGTCTGTACAAAATGCCTGAAGGCAGGCAAAATTAAGAAGGCTTAATATCTTTTATTTCTAACTGCAAACTTGCGTGGCCTTGCCAATCATCTAATCCTAACGTATAAGCCAAATCAAAAGAATCTAATTCTTCTAAGGTATTTTGGTATTGTGTCATTCCAAAACCCAAAGCTTGGTAAGTGTGCTTACCATCAGTTACCCAAAATTTTAACGTATCCCGAGACATCTTCATAGGTTTACCGCGCATCTTTAAATTCCTCGAACATAAAAGTGGAACTGAATTATTCGCTCCAAAAGGGGCAAGCATTTCTATATTTTTAATTAAACTGATACTTAATTTAGACAAATCTATTTCTGCATCGATTTCTAATAAAGGATAAAGATCTTCTTCTAATAATGAATCCTGTGCAATTTTATTAAAATGATTCCTAAAATAATCAACATTATTTCTTAAAATAGTTACACCCGCAGCGTATCTATGCCCACCAAAGCCCTCTAAAAATTCATCGCATTGAGAAATTGCGTCTAGAATATGAAAATTTTTTATAGAACGCGCTGAACCCTTACCCAAGTTTCCTTCAAAAGATATTACAACTGCTGGACGATAAAATCTATCTACCAGCCGAGAAGCAATAATCCCCAAAATGCCCTGGTGCCAATTATCTTTAGCCAAAACTATAACCCGATGCTCTTTAAAATTAATTTCTTTTTCTACACAACAAATCGCTTCTTCTAAAATTTGTTCTTCTATCGCTCGACGTTCTTTATTGTATTCATTAAGCTTTTTGGCTAACTCTACAGCCTTTTCGCTAGATTTGGTTAAAAGTAATTCCAAAGAAATATCTGCCGAGGCTATGCGACCCGAGGCATTCAAACGTGGCGCAATAATATAGCTAACATGCCTTGAGGTTATATTTTTTTCTTTAAGGCTGGCTAATTCTATTAAAGCCTTTAAGCCCGGCCTTTTTGTTTCTGATAAATACTTGAGTCCATATTTAACAAAAATTCTATTTTCCCCATCGAGTGGAACAACATCTGCGATAGTTCCTAAACAAACAAGGTCTAATTCTTCTTCCAAGTGACTACCTAAAAGAGCCTGCGCTAACTTATAGGTAAGGCCAACACTTGCTAAATCTAAATAAGGATAAGCGTTATCTTTTCTTCTAGGATTAATTAATCCAACCACCGAGGGAAGTTCTTCCCCTACATGATGGTGATCAACCACAATTACATCTATGCCAAAGTTATTTAATGCCTTAATTTCTTTATGATTAGTTGTACCTGAATCAAGACTAATAAATAAATCTATTTTTTCTTGGCGTGCAAAATCAATAGCATTTTTATTAATACCATATCCTTCCTTAAGCCGATGGGGAAACATAGTTTTCGGATTAATGCCTAATTTTAAAAAAGCGGATTTTAAAACTGCACAACTAGTCACGCCATCTACATCATAATCGCTAAAAATAAGGATATTTTCTTTTTTATCAATAGCTTTTTTAATTCTAGCAACGGACTTTTTCATATCCGGCAGATGCATCGGATCGTGCAATCCTGACTCAAGATTAGCGTTCAAAAAATGCTTTGCCTGATTTATATTTTTAATTCCGCGATTAACTAAAATTTTTGCAAAAATTTCATTTAAATCTAGCCCTTTAATTAAAGTGGAAACAATTCTTTCGTCTGTATTAATAATCCGCCAATTTTTTTGCATTTTACATGCTTTCTGGAGTGGATACGCCTAAAAGCCTAAGACCATTACCTAAAACAATTTTGGTAGCATTAACTAACACAAGCCTTGCTTTAGTTAATTCTGGGTTATCTTGATTTAAAACACGGTGTATATCATAAAATTTATGAAAATCACGAGCCAAATCTTGCAAATACGAAATAATCGGCCAAGAATCTAATAAACCTTGGCATAATAAAGCTGTTTTTGTGAATCTAGATAAAGTGCGTATTAAATTTAGTTCTTCTGGGGTAATCAATAAATTAAAATTCGCCTTTTGGAAACTAATTTTACTCGCACTTCTTAAAATGCTTGCGATCCTGGCATGGGCGTATTGGATATAATAAACTGGATTTTCTTGGGTTTCTTTTTTAGCTAATTCTAAATCGAAATCTAAATGACTATCGGTTCTACGCATAAGTAAGAAAAATTTTGCCGCATCCTTTCCTACCTCATCTAAAATTTGCCGTAGGGTTATATATTCTGCCCGGCGCGTAGACATAGAAACGGGCTTTCCATCGCGATAAATTGTAGCTAATTGCACAATAATCACTGATAAGTCTTTAGGATCTTTTCCCAGTGCAGCTACTGCTGATTTCATACGCGGAATATAACCATGATGATCTGGTCCCCAAAGATTAATCAACCAATTAAATCCGCGCTTAAATTTATCCTCGTGATAAGCAATATCTGGAGCTAAATAAGTAAAAGAGCCATCGCTTTTAATTACAACCCTGTCCTTGTCATCTTGGAATTTTGTAGAACGAAACCATAATGCCCCATCTTCTTCATAGATAAAATTTTTCTTTTTTAAATCATTTAAAACTTTTTTAATCTTTCCGGATTTTCCAAGATTTTTTTGGCTATACCAATAATCAAAACTCACTCCAAAATCATTTAGGTCTTTTTTGATTTCATTTAAAATTACTTTTACACCAAATTCACGAAAAAAATCTAAATTTTTCTTTTCCTCTGATTGCAAAACATATGGCTTTTTTAAATTTTTAATTTCTTTTGCAATATCATAAATATATTCACCTTTATAACCATCTTCGGGAAAAGCGTTTGTTAAATTATTTAACTCTTTAAATCGCTCTTCAATAGATTTTCCTAAAATATTAATTTGATTACCTTCGTCATTAAGATAATATTCCCTTTTTACACTATGTCCCAGAAATTCTAAAATATTAGACAATGCATCGCCTACTGCTGCCTGTCTTGCATGTGCTACTGAAAGAGGCCCAGTGGGATTAGCACTAACAAATTCAATTAAAATCTTTCTTTTTTTAATATCTTTGGGCTTACCAAAATCGGATTTTTTATTTAGGATTTCTTTTAGAAGTTTGTAAAAATATTCTTTTTTAAAAAAGAAATTAATAAAACCTGGACCTTCTATGCGGATGTCTTCGATAAAGTCATTAAGTAAAGAAGTATTTTTTATCTTATTTAATTCTTCTAAAAATACCAAAGCCACTTCACGGGGATTCTTTTTTAAAAATGAGGCTAATTTTAAAGCACAGGAACTGGTTAAATCTCCGTAACGGCTGTCTTTCGGTAATTCTAGTTCAATAGGTGGAATTTTAGAAAGATCTTCTGGCGGGACAAATTTAGAACTGATTTGCTTCAATAACTCAATTATTATTTCTTCTGCCTCCCTTTTTCTCATTTTTCCTCAAGGTTGATAGCCTAACTTTTTTGGCGTCTTGCCAGAGCTTTTCTAATTCATAGAATTCACGCATTGGCGCATAAAATATGTGTACTATGATATCTGCGTAATCTAATAACAACCAAACTCCGTCACTTTTGCCTTCAACAGAACGCGGGCTAATTCCTAATTTTACTAGACCCTCTTCTATACCATCAGCAATAGCCCTTACCTGGCGCGTAGAACTTGCACTACAAATAATAAAATAATCACAAAAACTTGAGACCTTGTGCATATCTAAAACCACAAGGTCTTCAGCTTTTTTATCTAAAGCAAAATCTGCTACTAGGTAAGCTTTTCTTTTTGAATCCAAGACTTATTTCTTTCCCCCTAAAATCTTGAACATTGACGTGCCGCAGGTAGAACATTTCCCTTTCATTGCTTCACGTTTATTCTTCATTGTTACTCTTTGCTCATCTTTCATGTCTTTTTTTGATTTACACTTTACACAATAACCTTGTTCCATTGTCCCCTCCTTTTTACAAATTATAATAGAATATTAACATATTTATCTTGTTCTGTCAACGCCAACTTCTTCTTCTATTTCTCCTACAATCTCTTCTAAAAGATCTTCTAATGTGACAACCCCTTGCGCTTTGTTATTCTTGTCAATAACAATTGCTATTTGAATTTTTTTATGCTGGAATTCGCGTAAAAGCTCATTGACACGCTTCTCTGGCAAGACATAATAAGCTGGATGCATTAAATCAGCCAAAACAATCAACCCTTTATTTTTCCAAATATACAAAAGATCGCGCGCATAGATTATACCGATTATATTATCTATGGAATCTTTATAAACTGGTATGCGTGCATGCCCTTCCTCTACTAAAATATCTAATAATTTTTCGGGATCCGAATCAATATCCATAGCAATAATATTTTCTCGAGGAACCATTACTGAAGAGACTTTTGTATCGCCAAATTCAAAAATGCGATGTAACATTTTTCTTTCTTCATCGCTTAAAACGCCTTCTTCTTTTCCTACTTCAATCATCAGACGCAATTCTTCTTCGGTAATTAAAGGGGAACGTTTTGACGGCATCCCACCAAAAATTTTTAAAATAAAATTAGTTAAATTAGTAAATAAATGTGTAATGGGGCTAAATAGATTGATTATTTTTTCCATCAGGGGTGCAAATAACAAAGATATTTTTTCCGAATGTTGGGCTGCAAAAATCTTGGGAGTAATTTCGCAGAATATTAAAAGGAAGAATGTTGTGCCTAATGTTGAAAATATTACTCCCCACTGCGAGCCAAAAAAATACACAAAAATAGCAGTAGAAATACTGGTCATTGCGATATTGACAAAATTATTACCGATTAAAATTGCGGCAATAAATTTATCTAACTTAGTAAGTATTTTTTGTACGTCTTTAGCGTGCTTTACTCCCTTTTGAACCAAATGCCTAAGACGAATCTTACTTAAAGCAATTATTGCAGTTTCTGAAGCAGAAAAAAATGCAGAAAAAAATGCTAAAGTTATAAAAATTAAAATAAGAATAATAAATGCTGGCATATTAATTAAAATGCATTTTTAATCATTTTGGTTAAATTTTCTTGACGCTGTTTATCGATTTTACCAATTAAAGCTAGACGAATATTATCCTTGGTGAAAATTTTTTGGCTGATTTTTAACAAGTCGCTGCGCTCTAAGATATTTAATTTTTTTATAATATCCTGCTGGCTGTGGATTTTATCAGACGCGC
>JBFMBJ010000052.1:0-8236 GCA_040755235.1 Candidatus Omnitrophota bacterium | reverse complement strand
TAACAAAGTAGAATTTATCGATATCAAGGGTGATTTAGATAAGTTTATTTTTAAATCACCCTTTGGCTTATTAGAGTTAATTTATTTTTTGAAAAATGATAAAAAAAATAAAAGATTATTTAACACTTCAGGCAATTTCAAAAATTATTCCTGTCCTGCCGCGTCTTTCTAATAAACAACTCATTAGTCTGACTTATATGCTCAAGCGGCTTTTAAAAAAACCAGACGCCTTTACAGAAAATGTCCTTAGTAGCTTTAGGAATTATTTTGAAAACAATCATCCTTCCGTTGAATTAATCCGTCGGGGATTTAAACAACTCAATCCTCTTGTGCGAAAAAGATTCACCGATGCCTTCCTTATCAACGGTGTTTTTAAAAGTTTAAATAAAAATAAAGAATTTGAAAAGAAATATGGTTTTATTCCGCCTTGGCTCATTGTTTTGAGTGCTACCATGCGTTGTAATTTAAATTGCGTAGGTTGCTCTACGAGAAAATATACCAAAGGCGATGACTTACCTATTGGTGTGATAAACCGAATTTTAAAAGAAGCAAAAGAAATGGGGATTTATTTTATCGTTACGCAGGGTGGAGAGATGTTTGTCTACCAAGAAATGCTTGAGGTTTATAAAAAACATAAAGATATGTTTTTTCAGGTCTATACCAATGGCACCTTAATAGATAGAAAAATGGCCCGTAGGTTGGCAAAAATTGGTAATGTTGCACCCATGATTAGCTTGGAGGGTTTTGAACAAGAAACAGACCAGCGCCGAGGCAAAGGTGTTTTTAAAAAAGTAATGCAGGCTATGGATAATTTAAAAGAAGCAGGTGTGTTATTTGGCGCATCAATAACACAAACAAGCAAAAATACAGATGTAATTGCATCTACTGAATTTGTCGATATGCTTATTTCTAAAGGCTGCTTGGTGGTTTGGTTCTTTCAATTTTTACCCGTGGGCAAGGACCCGGATATAAATTTAATGGCTAGCCCCAAGCAGAGGCTAGAATTAAAACGAAGAATACAAAAAATTCGGACAACACGCCCGATCTTTATCGGTGATTTTTGGAACGATGGTCCGCATGTTGGCGGTTGCATCGCTGGGGGCAAACATTATTTCCATATCAATAACCATGGTGATATCGAACCTTGCGCTTTTACACATTTCGCAGTAGATAATATCAAAAATAAAACATTAATCGAGGCTTTAAATTCCGACTTTTTTAAGTTTATGCGTAAGAATCAACCCTTTGGTAATGGTAATTTACTTACTCCTTGCATGATTATCGATAATCCGGAAATCTTGCGACAGGCCGTCAAGAATTATGGTGCCCGTCCCACGCATGAAGGTGCAGAAGTTATTTTGCAGGGAGAAGTAAAAGAAGCTTTAGATAAATATTCTCAAGAGTTACATAAAATTTTCGATCCAGAATGGGAAAAAATTAAAGATACGATTATCGAATGGCCGCGCTAATATTACGTAAACTTTATCGAATAACAGGCATTATCTTTCCAATTGTTTATTATTTCTTTACGAAATCCCTTGCTTTGGCATGTATTTTAATTGTTTTAGCTTTAATTTTAATTATTGAATATTTACGCCTGTTACACCCAGAATTTTTTAGAAAACAAAAAATATTTAATTTCTTTGCAGTAATTACAAAAGAGGAAGAAAGAGGACGTTTAAGTAGTGCAATACAATTTTTAATTTCTATATTCTTAATAATACTTTTTTTTAGAAAAAATGTTGCTATTACCAGTATTCTCTTTTTAATATTTGCTGATGCTATATCAGCATTAATAGGGATGAAATTTGGTAAAATAAGAATTGGCAAAAAAACATTTGAAGGAAGTATAGGTTTTCTAGATGCCTGCTTATTTATCGGATTACTTCTGCAATTTAGTCCTCTTTATTTACCTTGGCATGTGATTTTAATAGGGAGTGTAGTTGCAACCCTGGTTGAAGCCATACCCGTACGGCTTGATGATAATTTTACCATAGGCCTAATCTGTGCGTTTGTAATGGGTGTTATACCCTAGAAGAAAGGAATTAATAAAGATGATAAAAAGAATAATGTATTTATCAGCTATATTAATATTATTTTTTACAAAATCTCTTTTTGCAAGTCAAAAAGTTTGGCAGTCTATTTCTTCACTAACTGATTTGGATTTATATTCTGTAGCAGTGAATCCGAACAATCCAGATATTTTTTATGTTGGCTCAAATAGAGCAATTTTTAAAACAATAGACGCAGGTAATAGTTTTCAGGAAGTCTTAAGTATAAAAGGCGAAAGAAAAAGGGTCAATTATTTGGTAGTGACTTCAAAGATTACGCGGCTTGTCTCCGCAGCAACGCAAAACGGATTTTTTTATTCCAGAGACTCTGGTGTTACCTGGGTTAAGATTTTTGATGGCCTAGACGAAAAAGAAAAAAATTGTCTTTTTATAAATGCTACCTTTAATAAATTTTATTTAGGTACGCACGCAGGACTTTTTTATTCTCGTGATAGAGGACGAACTTGGCATAAAGAAAAAGGTAAATTGGGTCAGGCACGAATAGTATCTATCCGTATAGACAATTCTAACAATAAAATAGTTTATGTGGCAACGTCAGATAAGGTCTTTAGGTCAAGTGATGCTGGATTAAACTGGCAGTGTGTTTTTACAATTACCGGTCAGGATCAAGATACAGACGAAACTAGCCAAACAGATACTGATTATATTCTAGATGATGAAACAGGTATTTCTGGAATAAATTTTTTGGCTATGGATACACGTAATTGTAAAAATTTATATTTAGCTACTAATAAAGGAGTGTACGCAAGTTTTGATAAAGCAAAAACATGGAATAAATTGACGGATAGCGGCTTTATAAATAATAACACACATTTTATCTTAGTTTCTAAAATTGATGGCCAGGTATATGTAGCAACAGGCGATGGCGTATATGTTTATTTAAAAGAAAAATGGCAAAAAATTTTCCGGGGTCTAACCGCACAAAATGTACGTGCAATTGCCCAAGATATAAAAGGAAATTTAATAGCTGCTACAGATAGAGGGGTTTTTAAGACACAAAATATAGAGAATATGCAAGTTCTGGTATCAGAAAAAGAAGAGCAAAATTTAGCGATGGAGAAAAAAATTATCAACCAATTTAAAGATGAACCCACTATTAGAGAAATACAGGAAGTAGCAATAAAATATGCAGAAGTGCATCCAGATAAAATTAAAGATTGGCGCAGGCGCGCAAAGGTTAAGGCAATACTTCCTACTTTAAGTGCAGGTGTAGGTAGAGATGTCACTGATTTTTATCACTGGGAGAGCGGGTCTACCACACGTACTGGAGATGATGTTTTGATTAAGGGTAACGATATATTGGAGTGGGATGTGAATTTATCTTGGGACTTAGGAGAATTAATCTGGAACAATGATCAAACCTCCATTGATACGCGTTCTCGACTGATGGTGCAACTAAGAGAAGATGTTTTGGATCAAGTTACCCGTATTTATTTTGAGCGCCGCCGGCTACAAATAGATTTATTTATGAATCCTCCCGATGACCAAAGAGCAAGAATTGAAAGACAACTGCGTATAGAAGAACTTACTGCTTCTATTGATGCCCTGACTGGGGGATATTTTTCAAAAAAAATTGGAACGAGTCCAACCATTTAAAGAGAAAGGTAAATAACTATGAAAGTAAAAGATATTATGGCAGAAAACATTAAAAGTATTTCTGGAGAGATTAGTGTTAAAGAGGCAATGGACTTACTTTTTAAGCATAAAATTAGCGGTCTACCCGTACTTGATAAAAAAGGTTTACTTATTGGGATGTTTACAGAGAAAGATATCTTAAAAACAGTTTTACCTGGTTATGTAGAACAAGTGGGAAAATTTATTTATGACGAAGACCCAAAGATTGTAAAAAAGAAAATGCAAAATTTAGGAAAAATAAAGGTAAAAGAAATTATGCGTAAAGACGTTATCACTGTTAGTTCAGATACGGCTTTAGGTGAAGTAGCACGATTAATGTTAACCCAGAAAGTCCGTCGCGTTCCAGTTGTAGATAAAGATAAAAAAGTAATAGGAATTGTTGCGCGCGAGGATATTGTACGGGCATTCGCTAAAAATACAGAAGAATAAAAATGCTAAAAAAATTTATTATTTTAATTTTACTTTCGGCAGGCCTAGGTTTTTCATCTAGTTTTATAGGATTAAATACACATCAGGCATTGGCTATTTCTATATTTCTTGCTTCTATTTTAGGCACACTTTTTTTCTGGGATTTTCGGCTAAGTTTTGCTTTTTTAGGGACAAGTCTATTACTTTTAACGCGCACTATTGATTTAGAAAATTTAGTTAAATTCGCATCCCTAGAAATAATTCTATTTTTAGTAGGAATGATGGTAATAGTTGGTCTTTTAAAAGAGGCAGGGTTTTTTGCTTGGATAGTAAGTCTTATTTTAAGGATTCCTAATTTGACTGCAAAAAAATTTCTTATAGCCACTGCTATAATTTCTGCTTTACTGGCTTGTGCTGTAGATGAAGTTACTTCAATTATCTTTATGGTAGCAGCAATTTTAGAAATTTGTGATTATTTTGAAGTAGATGCTTTACCATTTATTATTATATCTATTTTGGCCACCAATATTGGTTCCAGCGGCACAGTTTTAGGAAATCCTATTGGTATTTTAATTGCTTCAAAATCCGGTCTTACTTTTGAAGATTTTATCATTAAGGCATTTCCTTTAATGCTGGTGTGTCTTTTTGCTTTAATTATTTTAGTTTCTTTTTGGTATCGAAAAGCGCTTAAGAAACTCGACGAACATATTAAAGAATTCGGTGCTAATGAAATACTCGTACGTCTTATCAGCGTTCCTCCAGATAAACAATTAAAAATTGGATTAGGAATTTTTGGTTTGACATTATTTTTTATCTCCCTACACCATCGATTAGAACTTTTATGGGGCTTAGAGCCAAATACTATTCTTTTAACTATCCCTTTAATTTCTGCGGGAGCCATTATGATTTGGCGTTGGACAAAAGCACGCGAATATATTGAAAAAGATGTGGAGTGGTGGACATTATTATTTTTTATGCTTTTGTTTGCGCAGGCAGGAACTTTAAAATATACCGGCGCAACTGATATTTTGGCGCAGAAGATAGCCGGGCTTGTAGGCAATAACCCAATATTTTTAATTGGGCTAGTGTTATGGGTGTCTGCTATCGGCTCAAGTATTTTAGATAATGTTGTTTTGGTTGCGGCTTTTATTCCAATAATTCAAAGTTTTCAAACCTTAGGGTTTGGTTTACAGCCATTGTGGTGGGCACTTTTATTCGGTGGTTGTTTTGGGGGAAATATTACTATGGTTGGCTCAACTGCAAATATTGTTGCCTTGGGCATTTTAGAGAAAGAGAGAAAAATAAAAATGACTTTCTTTAAATGGTTTTGGATAGGTTTGGCCTGTGGTGTATTAACCCTTATAATTACCTGGCTTGCTTTGATATTTATACCAATTTATAAATAAAAGGATTTTTATGAAGAAAATAAAAAAATATTTTGTAACCGGGTTAATCGTCATATTACCGCTTGCCTTAACCGGATATATTCTTTATTGGCTTTTCAAATTTACTAACGGACTTTTAGGTAAATATATCAATGCCTATTTAACAAATCTTTATGGAATACACATCCCGGGCCTAGGTTTAATTATATCGATTCTTATTATTATTTTTATTGGATTTATAACAAGTTTTGTTAGCAAACAAACTCTTCATTTAATAGAAAGATCTATTTTAAAAATTCCTTTAATACGCCAAATTTATCCTGCGATAAAACAATTAATACATAATATTATTTCAGAAGAGAAGGCCTCTTTTAAAAAAGTGGTATTGGTTGAATATCCTCGTAAAGGCATTTGGTCATTAGGATTTGTTACAAATGAGGGTTTTAAAAGAATAAATGAAAAAACAAATCAAGATCTCTTAACCATTCTTATCCCTACAACACCCACTCCTCTTTCAGGTTTTACCATATTTGTACCAAGAAGCGATGTTATATTCCTAGATTTGACTCTAGAAGAAGGTCTTAAAATAATTATTTCTGGTGGTCTAATTCAATCTTAAAGCATGCCTTTTTTACTTACCGAAAAACTTAAAAGTCAAGTTACGAAAAATCTTTTAAAAAACATAATTTATTTTAAGACAAAGGATTCCCAAGAAGAACTAAATTATGCTGATTTCTATAAAAAATCTACAGCCATAACAAATTTTCTTTTAAAGAAAAATTCTTCAAAAGAAGATCCCGTTGCGATAATTTTGGAAAATCGCCCAGAGTGGGGAATAGTTTATTTCGGCATTTTATTTTCTGGATCAGCTTGCGTTCCACTCGATGCTCAATTAACACCTCAAGAAATAAAAAATATTCTTTGTGATTGTAAACCTCAGTTTATATTTTGTTCTCAAAAAACAATCCTACAGGTAAGACAAGCTACCGAGGCGATAGATTTTATAAAAGAAATAATTTTAATAGACGATTTTTTTAAAAAAGAAGATAATTTAGAGCTAGAAAAATTCCCGCAGCTAAACTTAGATAGCCCTTGTTCCATTCTTTATACTTCCGGAACCACTGCAAGGCCCAAGGCAGTGGTTTTAACACACAGAAATTTTTCTTCAAATTTTGAAAGCATAAAATCTTTAAATCTCGTTAATCAAAACGATATTTTTTTATCTATTCTACCACTACATCATTCTTATCCCTTCATGGCAACTTTAATCTTACCTCTTTTTATCGGCGCAAAAATTATTTACCTAGATACATTAAATCCAGAAGAAATTTCCAAAATTATAAAAGAAAAAAATATAACCATTTTTGTAACTGTACCTCAGATATTAGCAAATTTAAATAAGACTATCTTTGGAAAAATTAAAAAAATACCGCTTTTTATACGCCTAAGTTTTTTTGGTATTTTAGAAATTGCCTGGATTATCCGCCGCTATCTAAAATTAAATATTTCTAAAATCATATTTGCTAAATTGCATAAAAATTTTCCCAAATTACGTTTTTTTGTCTGCGGAGGTGCAAGATTAGATAAAGATATTTCAAGAGATTTTTTAAAATTAGGATTTAATATTATTGAAGGATACGGCCTCACAGAGACAAGCCCGATAGTCACCCTTAATACTCAAAAGATAAATAAGGTATCTTCTGTAGGTAAAACAATACCTGAGGTAGAAGTAAAAATTATTGACCCAGACGAGAAAGGATTAGGAGAAATAGCTATACGTGGACAAAATGTTATGCAGGGATATTATAAAAATACCCAAGATACAGAAAAAGTACTAAAAGATAACTGGTTTTATTCCGGAGATTTGGGTTTTTTAGATAAAGAAAATTATCTTTATATCGAGGGCAGAATTAAAGAAGTATTGGTTCTAAGTTCTGGAAAAAATATTTATCCAGAGGAGATAGAGAATCATTATTTAAAAAGTTTATTTATCAAGGAGATGTGTGTCTTTATCAAGCAACAAAATAATCTAGAGACACTTCAGGCAGTGATTATCCCTAATTATGAGCAATTTAAAAAAGCAGGGATTGTGGATATCCGCAATAAAATTAAATGGGAATTAGACGGTCTAGGCGTACACTTGCCTGGTTATAAACATATTATGGGCTTTATTATTTCTAATCAAGAATTACCCCGCACGCGCCTGGGGAAATTAAAGCGCTATGAAATCCAAAATTTATTTAAGAAAGATTTTTTAAATCAAACTCAAGCAAAAGAAGAAATTCTATCACCCGAAGACCAAGTATTACTAAATTTAGATACTACAAGAAAGATAATTAATTATCTAGAAGAAACCAAAGATAAAAAAATAAAACTTTATGATCACCTGGAGCTTGATTTAGGTATCGATTCTTTAGAAAGGGTGGAGGTGATATTATCTTTAGAAAAAATCTTTAAGATTACAATTCCAGAAAACAGCCTCCGAGAAGTTTTTAGTGTTAAAGATTTAATTTTAAAAATAGATGAAATTGCAAAATATGGCAAAACCAAAGAGAATCTTTTAAAGGAGCCCGAATTTTTATGGCAGGATATTTTAAAACAAAGTCCTCCGGAAGATATCTTAAACCGAATTGATTTAGAGCCTAATTTTTTAAATAGATTAGCAAGCTTTCTTTTAGGATTTATTTTTTATTTATTTTTTAAGATATTTTTTCGCCTTAAAATTAAGGGCTTAAA
>JBFMBJ010000051.1:0-8278 GCA_040755235.1 Candidatus Omnitrophota bacterium | reverse complement strand
AAAATGAAGAAATACAATGTAGCGGTAGTTGGGGTTGGGGTAGTGGGGATTGAAATGTTACGTTGTTTAAAAGAGCGGAATTTCCCAGTTAATAAAATTTGTGTTTTAGCGCGTCGAGAAAGGAATATTGAAGTTGAAGGACAAACTTATCATGTAGAAGCAATTTCAGAAGACGCATTTAATGGTATTAATATTGCTCTTTTTGCTGGTACCGAGGGCGAAAAAGGTGCGGCTGTTACTTATGCCCAAGCCGCAGTTAAACACGGAGCTGTGGTAATTGATAATGGCGCAGATTTTAGGATGGACCCCAAAGTACCTTTGGTGGTTCCAGAAGTAAATGCAGGAGATATTAAAAAACATAAGGGTATTATTGCAAATCCGAATTGCTCAACTATTCAAATGGTGGTTGCTTTAAATCCAATTCATAAAAAAGCTGGAATTAAAAGAGTGATTGTTACTACTTTGCAGGCAGCTTCGGGTGCTGGTCGCAGTGCGGTAGAGCAACTTTCTTCGGAGATTAAAGAAATCGTGCAGAAAGAACAGAGAACAGAGAACAGAGAACAGAGAAATCTGTCATCCGTAATCCGTAATCTGTCATCACAGCGGCATATGCCGCAACAATTAGCCTACAATGTTTTCCCGCATATCGGAAGTTTTGTGGAAAGCGATTATACTAATGAAGAGTGGAAATTAGTCAAGGAAACTCATAAAATTATGCACGATGATAAAATTAAAATTTCTGCAACTACCGTCAGAGTTCCGGTAAGGACTGGACACTCAGAGGCAATTTACATTGAAACAAAAAAATCAATTGATCCTATTCAAGTCAAAGAAATTTTGGCGAAATCTCCTGGAATAGTAGTAATTGATGAGCCCAAGAAAAGCATTTATCCTATGCCTAAAGATATAGAGGGTAGGGATGAAGTTTTTGTTGGCCGCGTACGTAGAGATCCCTTTGTAAAAAATGGCCTTTGGCTTTGGGTCGTTGCCGATAATCTGCGTAAGGGTGCTGCTACCAATGCCGTACAAATCGCAGAGTGCCTGATTAAAAAATAATGCAACAGAGTTTACGGAACATAAAACTTACACTTGAATACGATGGTACGCATTACAATGGTTGGCAGTGTCAGTGTAAAGCGCAAAATGCAAAGTGCAAAATTAAAACAATACAAGAGACAATAGAAAAAGCCCTCCAGAAAATTCTTCAGGAAAAAACTAGATTAATAGTTGCAGGCCGTACTGATGCCGGGGTGCATGCGCAAGCCCAAGTCGTTAATTTTAAAACTAAATCCAAAATTCCCTTAAAAAATATCCAACTTGCTTTAAATAGTTCTTTGCCAAAAGATATTATTATTACCAATATTAAAAATGTTTCTTTAGATTTTCATTCTCAACATGATACTAAATCAAAAATTTATCGTTACACAATTTTAAATCGTAAGTATTCTTCCGCACTTCTAGAACGATTTGTTTATTTCTATCCATATTATCTAGATATTAAATTAATGCAACAGGAAGCAAGGTATTTAATTGGAATACATAATTTCAAATCTTTTTGTGTAACAAAGTCTTGTTTAAAGGATAATATTCGTACCATCAAAAGAATTTCTGTAAAGAAAATCAATGACTTAATTTATATTGAAATAGAGGCAGATGGGTTTTTACACAATATGGTGCGTAACATTGCAGGCACCCTTATTGAAATTGGACGGGGTAGATTCAAGAAGGGATATCTAAAATCAATTTTATTAGGTAAAAACCGTGTTTTAGCTGGTCCATGTATTCCGGCTAAAGGGCTTTGTTTAATGAGGGTCAATTATTGATTTTTTTCAAATTTATTTGACTTTAGATAATTTTTATGCTATACTTTATAGTCTTATGAAAAGTTACATAGCTAAGGAAAAAGATATTGTAAAATCTTGGTATCTTGTTGATGCTAAGGATAAGATTTTAGGTCGAGTTGCGACGAGAATCGCCAGAATCTTACGTGGTAAACATAAGGCTATTTATACACCACATGTCGATACAGGAGACTTTGTAGTTGTAATTAATGCTGATAAAATTAAGGTCACCGGTAAAAAACTAGATGATAAAATATATCGGCGTTTTACTGGATATCCGAGCGGTTTAAGAGAAAAACCTTTGAAAGAATTATTGGCCGCAAAACCTGCTATAGTTATGCATCTAGCAGTAAAAAGAATGTTACCAAATAATACCTTAAGCAAGAATATGCTTAAAAAACTAAAGGTTTACAAAGGCGAAATACATCCGCATCAGGCACAGAATCCTAAATTATTAGAGGTTTAATTAAAATGGAACAAAACGCAAAATATATGGCTACCGGGAGGCGTAAAGAAGCAGTGGCGCAAGTTTCTATTGTGCTAGGCGCAGGCAAAATTTTGGTTAATAAAAAACCCGCAGAGAAATATTTTGCCTTAGAGAAATATATTTTGGTTTTAAAACGACCTTTTGAGGTAACAAATAATATAAATAAATTTGATGTTGCAGCAAAAGTTTGTGGTGGAGGAATAGCAGGACAAGCCGAAGCAATGCGTCTCGGTATTGCCAGGGCTCTGTGTTTATTTGATCAGAATTTAAAAACATCTTTAAGACAAGAGGGATTTTTAACACGCGATCCACGCGCAAAAGAGCGTAAAAAGTACGGCCAAAAAGGCGCTCGTAAGCGATTCCAGTGGACCAAGAGGTAATCATGGTTTAAAAGTTAAAAAGTTTAAAAGTTAAAGGTCGAATTAATATAGCCCGCTGGAATAAGCGGGTTTTTTATTTCCGACGAGAAAAAACTTGACTATATATATTTTTTAATTTAAGATGAAGTGTATAAATTAAAGGAGTTAAAATGTTAAGAGTTGGTATAATTGGTGCAACTGGATACACAGGAGAAGAATTAATTTCAATTCTTTTAAAAAATCCTAAGGTAAAAATTACTTATCTAGCTAGGCAGCAAGATGTTAAAGAGAATATCGATAAAATTTTTCCTAAATTCTTTAAAAAAATATCACTGCCTTGCCAGAAGTTTAATTTACCCAAGGCCTTAGAATTATGCGATTTATTATTTTTAGCTCTTCCGCATACAACTTCTATGGAGATTGCACCAAGCCTATTAAAAAATAATAAAATCGTTATTGACTTGAGCGCAGATTATCGACTTAAAGATGTCAATGTTTACCAAGCCTGGTATTGTAAGGTTCATAAGGATTCGCTTAATTTAAAAAATGCAGTTTATGGTCTCCCAGAACTTTATAAAGAAAAGATTAAAAAAGCAAAATTAATCGCTAACCCTGGCTGTTATCCGACGGCAGCAATCTTAGCTATAGCACCAGTTTTAGAGGCAGGATTAATAGATAAAAATAATATTATTATCGATGCGAAATCTGGGGTAAGTGGTACAGGTAAAAAACTATCAGCGGATTTAATATTTTCAGAAGTAAATGAAAATTTCAAGGCTTATAAAGTAAACGAACATCAACACGCACCAGAGATTAATCAGGTTTTATCAGATCTTGCAAAAGAAAAAATAGAAACAACTTTTGTTCCACACTTAGTGCCGATGTACAGGGGGATTTTAGAGACAATTTATTTAAAATTAAAGAAAAAAATAAATTTAGAAGCAGTAACTAGAATTTATAAAAATTTTTATAAAAATGAGCCTTTTGTAAGAATTTTAGAAGCTAATTTGCCAGAAACTAAATTTGTAGCAGGAACAAATTATTGCGATTTAGGTTTCAAGCTTGATCAGAAGAAAAATTTATTAATTGCAGTAAGTGCGATCGATAATTTAATTAAAGGTGCATCAGGGCAAGCAGTACAAAATATGAATATTTTAAGTGGCTTTAAAGAAACAGAGGGTTTGTTGTGAAAATCTCTAGATCCGGGATAACTGCCCCAATCGGTTTTAAGGCCAATGGGATTAATTGCGGAATAAAAAAGAAAAATTTTGATTTGGGTTTAATCTTTTCCCAAACACCAGCCAAGGCATCAGTATTTTTTACAAGCAATAAAATTCAGGCTGCACCAATTAAGGTTTCTAAAGAACATTTGAAGAAGACCAAATTTATACAAGCTATTATTGCTAATAGTGGTAATGCTAATTGTTTTACGGATAGTATTGGAATGAAATACGCTTCTTATGCATCAGAGTTGGTTGCTAAAAAATTAGGCATAGAAAAAGAAAAAGTTCTAGTGGCTTCAACAGGCGTGATTGGAAAACCTTTACCAGTTGAAAAAATTAAAAAAGGAATTCCTGTTTTAGTTAAAGGCCTAGGTAAAGACAAATCTTACGAGGCAAGTTGTGCGATTATGACTACTGATACTTTTGCCAAAGATATTGCAGTCGAATTTAAAATTGGTAAAAAGTTAGTTAAAATTGGTGCAATGGCAAAGGGAGTGGGTATGATTTATCCACAATTAAAAAAACATGCAACAATGCTATGTTTTATCACTACAGATGCAAACATATCACAAAAAGCACTGGATTTAGCATTAGCTGGTGCAGTAGAAAAGAATTTTAATTGTATTAGCGTTGATGGCTGTACTTCTACAAATGATATGGTAGCAATTTTAGCTAACGGATTGAGCCAGAATAAAACTATAAATATAGGTACCAAGGATTTTAAAGAGTTTAGTAAAGCCTTAGATTTTGTTTGTTTTGATTTAGCTAAAAAGCTAATTTTAGATGCAGAGGGAGCAACTAAATTTATTAAAATTAATGTAATTGGTGCCAAATCCGATTCCGATGCTAAGAAAGTTGCTTTTACTATCGCAAATTCTGTTTTGTTTAAAACTGCTTGTTTTGGCCAAAATCCAAATTGGGGAAGAATTGTTGCAGCTATCGGTGCATCTGGTGCAGATGTAAAAGAAGAAGATATTGAAATTAAATTTAGTTCTTTTAAGGCAAAAGATATTGATATAGTTGTTAATTTAAAATCAGGTAAAGGAGAAAAAACAGTTTATACTTCAGATTTAAGTTACGAATACGTAAAAATAAACGCCGAATATAACTGAAGTTAATAGAGAACAGAGTACAGAAAACAGAAAAATAATTTATCTGTGCTCGGTAATCTGTTTTCTCCTGTGCGACTGAAAGGAGCAAAGGAACATGGAAGAAGCAATTAAAAAAGCTGATGTTTTAATCGAAGCATTGCCATATATAAAATCATTCCATAAAAAATCCATTGTTATTAAATATGGCGGAAGCATTTTAGGCGAAGATAAAATCAGACAAGGAGTTTTAGAAGATATAGTTTTTTTAAGTTACGTTGGTATTAGACCAATTTTAGTGCATGGTGGCGGTCCAAATATCAGCGATCGGATGCGTTCTGCAGGTAAAAAAACAGATTTTTCCGATGGGATGCGCGTGACCGATCCAGAAACATTAACTATCGTAGAAGAGGAATTGGAAGAATTAAATAAAAAGATTGTTAAGGAAATAAATGAGCTTGGTGCAAAAGCAGTTGGCCTAAACGGTAAAAACGGAATAATTTTAGTAAATAAAAAAAAGGCAAAGATTGATTTGGGTCTAGTAGGAGAAATTACAGAAATTAATACAGAACCGATTAAAAAAGAATTAACCAATGGAGTAATCCCAGTTATTTGTCCAATGGGTCAAGGTAAATTAGATAAAAAAACTTACAATGTTAACGCCGATGAATCAGCCGCATACATCGCAGGCGCATTGCTAGCAGAAAAGCTTGTTTTATTGACAAATGTAAAAGGAATAATGCGTAGAGCCGATGATCCGCATTCTTTTATTTCGACATTAACGATTGAAGGTACAAAAAATTTAATAAAAGAAAAAGTTGTGCAGGAAGGAATGATTCCAAAGGTGCAGGCTTGTATTAGGGCGTTAGAAAGTAAAGTAAAAAAAACACATATTATTGATGCACGTTTGCCGCATGCGATTCTACTTGAAATTTTTACGGATAAAGGTATTGGTACGGAGATAACAGATTAGTTTAAAAGTCGAAAGTTTAAAGGTTTAAAGTGAAAAAAGAAGAAGTATTCAAAACTTACGAAGATTATATTTTATCAACTTATACAAGATTACCTTTAATTTTCACAAAAGGCAAGGGTTCAAAATTAGTTGATGTTGACGGAAAAGAATATCTTGATTTTTTTCCGGGTTGGGGAGTTTCTAATGTCGGGCATTGTAATGCTCAAGTTGTATCTAGTGTTCGAGATCAAATTGGAAAATTAATTCATATTCCAAATAACTATTACAGTATTCCTCAAGCAAAATTAGCTAAAGAAATTATTTATTGGTCTTTTGATGGAAAAGTTTTCTTTTGTAATTCTGGAGCAGAGGCAAATGAGGCAGCAATAAAATTAGCTCGGGCCTATGGTAAGCAAGAGCGATTTGAAATTATTTGTTTCGAAAATGCATTTCATGGAAGAACCCTAGGTGCATTAAGTGCAACTCCGCAGGCTAAATATCAAAAAGCATTTGAGCCGCTCTTGCCTGGTTTTAAGGTAGCTAAATTTAACGATTTAGATTCAGTAAAGAATAATTTAACGTCTAAAACCGTAGCGATTATTTTAGAATTAATTCAGGGTGAGGGTGGAATAAATGTCGCTAGTAAAAGTTTTGTAAAAAACTTACGATTACTTTGTGATGAAAAAAAATTACTTTTAATTATTGATGAAGTGCAAACTGCAATGGGTAGAACCGGGAAAATGTTTTGTTATCAAAACTACGATACGATACCTGATATAATGACTTTAGCAAAAAGCTTAGGCGGAGGTTTGCCGATTGGTGCGATGGTGGTAACTCGGAAAATTTCTGATACCCTAAAACCGGGCATGCATGCTTCGACTTTTGGCGGAAGCCCTTTGGTTTGTAAAGCTGCACTTGGGGCATTTAAGGCTTTGCAAAAAGATAAGATGCTAACCAATACTGGAAAAATGTCAGAATATATTTTTACAAAATTAAAAGAATTAAAAAATAAATATTCTTTTATTAAAGAAGTGCGCGGTATGGGGCTAATGATTGGTATTGAATTAGAAAAACAAGGCAAGGTAGTAGTTGAGGAGTGTATTAAAAAAGGCCTTTTAATAAATTGTACTCATGAAAGAGTTTTAAGGCTGATGCCGGCTTTAAGTGTGACTAAAAAACAAATTGATAAGGCAGTTAGTATGTTAGATAGTGTATTTAAAAATTTTAATTAAGATGAACCCCGCCCTTCCTAAGAATTTTAGGAAAAAAAGCGGGGTAAAATAAACAATCCGCAAGATATGAAAGGAAGAGCGGGGTGAAAAAAGACCTGATTACTATAAAAGAATTAAGTGTTGAAGAAATAGAGGATATTTTTTCTTTAGCAACTGATGTAAAAAAGAATAAAGAAAAATTTAACAATTCTCTAGAAGGAAAAACCCTGGCTTTAATTTTTCAAAAACCTTCCAATAGAACTAGAGTTTCTTTTGAGGTAGGGATTTGGGAATTAGGAGGACAGGCAATTTATTTAGGCCAAGATATAAAACTGGGCGAAAGAGAAGCTACAAAAGACGTAGCCATGACTTTATCTAGGTATGTTAGCGCTGTAGTTTTAAGGACTTTTTCACACGAAAACATTCTAGAATTTGCTAGATACGCAAGCATTCCTGTGATTAATGGGCTTTCAGATTTTTCGCATCCATGTCAAGCCTTGTCGGATTTATTTACGATTAAAGAAAAATTTGGAAAAATTAAAGGATTAAATTTAGCCTATGTGGGTGACGGAAATAATGTTTGTAATTCACTTTTATATGCGTCAGCTAAAACTGGGATTAATTTAAATATTGCTACTCCAAAAAAGTTTGAACCGCAAAGAGAAGTTTTTGATGAAGCAAAAAGAATTTCTTTAACTGCTAGTAATGCCAAAATTAGTTTAACAAATAAACCAGAAGAAGCGGTAAAAGATGCAGATATTATTTATACTGATGTCTGGGCGAGCATGGGTAAAGAAAAAGAAGCTAAGCAAAGAATAAAGGCCTTTAAAAATTTTCAGATAAATAGAGATTTAGTTAGTTTAGCAAAAAAATCACATGTAATTATGCATTGTTTACCAGCACATAGAAACCAAGAGATTACCGATGAGATTATTGATGGGTCAAATTCTATTGTTTTTGATCAAGCAGAAAATAGGTTACATGTACAAAAAGCGATTTTAATTAAATTATTAGGAGAGAAATAATGAAAAAAGTAGTTTTAGCATATTCTGGTGGTTTAGATACTTCTTGTATTGTGAAATGGCTGAGTGAAAAGGGCTATGAAGTGATTTGTTTT
>JBFMBJ010000050.1:0-8407 GCA_040755235.1 Candidatus Omnitrophota bacterium | reverse complement strand
TGCGCGGTTAGTAATATTTGTTAGTTGGTTTAATCTTTCAGATAAAACTTTTCTTTGACCAGGTAAAAACTCTCTTTCTTGTAGTTCCAATTCATATCGACCGTCGCGTAAAGCTGCACGAGCAACCGTGTGCTGAAGCGTAACTTGAGCCTGGAAGTCCGCAGGGACTAGGAGGGGATAGAGATTAACATGCCCTTCTACAGGTGTAACAACTTTTCTTGCTACAATTACTTCCGGTCCTAAATTACAATACAACCTTAAACTTCTATCTGCAAAATCTGGATTTAAGTGTAACCATAAATCACGCAGAGGATTACCCTCTTGTAAATACACGGCAATTTTGTTTTCTACTAACTTAATGTGTTGCCTAAAGCGTGTCTGTCCCAACCACTCTTTTAAGGTCTCTAAATAGCCTGTGCGCGCTTGGAATCCATAAAGTGCTACAACAAATGCTCCGTCTTCTTCTAAATTCGCCCATACTTGATTTGCTATTCTTACGAAGGTATCGTGGTCTTTTAAGAAATCTTCACTGGGATGAAACCAAGTAACAATATCTAGACTCTGCAGATTTTGTGTAAAGAATTCATCAAAATCTGCATGTGTAAAACTCATATTTCTCAAACCAAATAAATATCTTAAACTAGCACCTTCTGATTCTACTATTGCATCAGGATCCATATACACAGAACCAGTAACCCCTAAGCCTGCTTCTTGTAAACCTAATTGATAACTCAGTAAATACGATACTCGTCCTGCACCCAGATCCAAAGTTCGTATTGGCCTAGTTTTTAATTCTGGACCGAATTGGGTTAAAACATCCTTCCAAACATAAAGGAATATCGTGTCATTAAATAACTGTCTAAATAATTCAATTACAGGATGACTGAATACAGCCCGACCCACGGAAGATAAAATATATCTTTGATAATATTGTTGATACCTATCTAAAAGATTATGCTGCGTGATTGTTTCCACAAACCACAAAGGAACCCCATGACGGCTTACAACAGCCATTATTTCTTCTCTTTCCTCAAGTCCTAACCAAGGAATCAGTTGTAAGTAATCTTCCAATCGTTTATTTATTGCATCTTGTTCGTAATCTGATATTCCCCCTACTCTTAAGACAAGTAATGGTGAACGTTGAGAATTTAGGTGTAGTTTGGGATTTTTGCGGTCAGTATTATCAAGGATATAAAATGCATTTTGCAAATATCCAACTATATATTGCTGATAGGTAGGGAAATCGATAATCTTAACGCGCTCTCTTATTTTTGCTGCAGCTTGTATTCCAGGACTGGGTTTTCTTGACTTCCTTCTCTTTCCTCTGACTTTAGCTTGTCCTCTTCTGTCAGTCATAACCAGCTGCTCTTTAGCTTGTTCTCTTTCTAAAAGATTAGCCAATGATACCTCTTTTGGCGCAAAGACAAAACACGAAGCACCATAATATTTTATAAATCTATCTTGCAAACAATGCTGCCCTTCAATTAAAACAATTGTTTCTCGGTCAATAACCAAAGGAATATCCGGGGTAAAATCTCTTTTGCCTGATACATGGCTATAAAGATTTGTTAACCCTTCTAAGACTAAGCGTTCTTCTCTGCCTTCATTAAATTTCCAAATTGGTTCTAAGACCGCTCTCTCAAAATAATCCCATTCATAAAACAATTCTCTTTGTCTAGTTAAAGGTTGTTTTGCTCTCCTTGCCTCTTCCAACATCTGGTCTCTATATGTTCTCTCTCTTAAGAACCAATCTACATGGATAACTACTACCTTAAAACCCGCTCTTTCCAGATGAGGCACTAATTTTTCTCCTACAAATACACTTTTTCCTGCTCCAGAAAATCCTTCAAAGGCAACCACAGTAGCCATTCTTTGGCCACTATAAGTCAGACTTGTAGCTTGGCGTTCGCGAATTACCTGTTCCAAAAATTCAAAAGGTGGATAGGCCTGGCCTAAATTAGGCATCTGGAATTTCGTATAAACTTGCTCTAATAAATTCTCTAATTGCCTTATGCCTGTCTCGGTTAAATAACCATATTTTTTCCCTGCCTGTATAGTTGCCTGTATTAAACGGCTCTTTAAATCATAGCCTGCCTTGGTCTCAAAAACAAAAGAAGGAATAAAAACTCTTAAGTGATCTGCAAAGAAAACTCTGCGCCATTGTTCGTCTTTGGGAAGTACATCCATATTTTCCAAATTATTAATACGGTCAGCGATTTTTACTTCGTGGGCCTCGGTGAAAAACTCCCAATCTATATGCGCTGCCTCTAAATGCCTGCCTAATAATCTTCCTAAATAAATCCTTTCTCTTTCGGATTTAGACAAAGATTTTATTTCTGGAGGTTTAGAACAAACCTCTACCACCGCATCAACTCTTACCCCATAATTTCTCACCAGGGCTTCTTGGCTTGTTGCTGTATCTTCTTTGATATCGTGTAATATTGCTTCAATGCATAAACGCGTGGGCCTGCCAGTTTCTGCCAAGACTAAGGCTGTGCCTAAAAGATGTACACTTTCCGCAACATTACCTTTTTCTGGATGGTTTTTATCAAGGGGTGTTTTTCGATAACGATTTCGGTGCGACCTAATCATAGTAACATAGGCTGACCTTAATTGGTCTTTTTCTTCTTGGGTAGTTAAATAACCATGTGCTAACAAAACCATCTCTATACGGCTATACAGTCTATCATTCGTTTGTTTTTCTTCTTCTATTTGTAGTAAGCGCCTAGTTAACCCTGCTTGAGACAGGTCTCGCTGAGTTTTATTTCTGGTAGTTAACATACTTTCTATCAAAGCACTTATCTCCCAAATTCTTTTTTCTAAACCTAGAGCTAAGCTATCTCTAAAATTTTCTCTTACACTTGCCGCATCTACTAATTGCATTATGGTAAGTAAATATAGTAAGCGAGGCGTGCCTATTTCATCCAAAACATCTTCTAATAAACCTAAACCCGGTAATCTTTCTCTACCATATTGTGAAAAACCCGATAGGAGTGAATGGCATCTTACCAAGAGACACACTTCTCTTACTACCTTGGGAGACCAGCCACATTTTTCTAAGATATCTTGGGCATACCTTTCTGATTTTAAAGGATGTTGTCTCTCCATGGCTATCTGTTCCTCGCTAACATAATCTATTTTACCAATATCGTGTAATAACAAGACTAATCTTAATACTTCTAAATCATGTTTTGATAGTTTAAACTTTTTTCTTAAGGCCTCTAACTTATCTTCTAAGAAATAAGCTCTTTTATTAGTTTCCCCTTCTGTCAATAATTCTTCTAATGTTTCGAAAATTAAAAGAATATGTCGACGAGTCGTTAAGGTATTATATACTCTGAATTGCTCATTTTCCCAAAGACCCAAATAGGTTCTCCATTGCGGGACTAAACGATATAACACATCGCTTGCTATAGCCTCTTCTAAATTTTTAACACTTGAAATTATCTTCCTTAATCTGTGCCTGCAAGGATATCTAACCATATACAACCAAATATTTTCTATACCTTTTGTGTGTATGCGTGCCCATAATGCAATTAATGCAATCGCTCCTAATACAAGCCAACTTAAAGTCTTTGCCCAAAAGTTCCAAAATTCTGCATCTGAATTACTAGAATCACTACATCCAAACAACATAAAAATAAAAGGTAAGAGTAAAGTAGTTACTCTGGAGAAAATTTCTTTCAATCTTGTTTTTTGTTGTAAAATAGACCAAAGCATTTTTAAGGCATCGATGTTCTTTGTCCCGCTGTACCAAGGTGAATCAATCCAGGCTACCTCTATTTCTTTTATTTTTCCGTAACGGCTGGACAAAAGTTGAAGTTCTGTAGTAAAACTAAATCTCCTATCACGACAATCAGCTAATATATGCATTAGCACTCGGCTGTTGTAACCCTGAAACGCAGCTTGGGGATCTTGAATATCTAAACCTAAAATTAAACGTACCAGGCGCTGATACGCTAATGAACGCAAACTGCGATAGCCAAAATGATATTTAATTTGGGATTGGCGACGCGAACCTATGGCTAAATAATTAATGCTGTGATTTTCTTCTACTAAAGTCTCTAACAATAATCCAGCTTGGCCCAAATGAAAAGATAAATCTGAGTCTGTATAAAAAACGTAATAACAGTTATCTTGGTTTATGGCATAATCCAGTCCATAGATTATATTTCCGCCTTTTTGGCTATCTTTTTTTACATCAACTATACCGCCTAAAATACGACTACGGTAATATTCTGGGGTATCTAAGTTATCATTAACCGCCTGCTGTAGGGATAAAACTTTTATTTGTCCAGTTGCATAATAATGGGGATATTCACTTGCTAAAATAGTTCTGGCTAATTTCCCAGTTTCACTAAAATCTCCATCGGGAAGAGTTCCGTCATCTACCAAAATTAGTTCCCAAGAAATATTACTACCTTTGAATAAATCTTCCAATTGTTTGATTTTTACCCGTAAATAATCTTCGCCAAAAGGATGTTCTTCTCGTGTAAGCATACGTGTTTTTCTAAATAAAGAAACTACAAAACCGACTTTTAGTTTTTCTGGATAATTCCCAACAAAAAATCTGGACTGCGCTATTTTTAAGGCAAGTTTTACCCGCAAATCCAAATTTGCATTTTTTACTAAAACATTATTTCCGGCTACCTGATTACTTGTATCAATAATTTTTCCGATTGCTTCTAAGATATCAGTTTGCACTTCGGGTTTTGTTGTCTTTCTTAAAACTTTTAATAAGAGTTTCATAAGCTCGTGTCTTAAAAATTCCTTAATTAAATCTTGGTCACAAGAAGTAATGGCAGTGGTAAATATTCTGGCTAAAGCTAAAGCCGCTTGCGCTTTCAATTCAAAAGCGATACAACGGCCTTTTAAAATTCCTATTAAAACAGGTATTGTTTTACTACCGGCAATTAACCCTAAACTGAATATCGCAGTTTTTCTTAATGCGATTGACTCTTTGGGGTTTCTTAAGATAGCGATTAAATAATCTTCTGCTTCTTGTGTTCCCAAAATTCCCAAATCGTGTATTACTTTTTGACGCTGTGCTTGATCTTGTGAAGTTATTAAAAACGACAAATACCACCACTCTACAGCATTAGCTATACCCAAAGGATAATGTTGTGCTGAAGGCATTTGCGCTGTATCTTGTCTTAAATTTAACAATTCTCTTTTTAATCTTTCTCTATCTTGTAAGAATGCGTGGTAATTTTCTAAAATAACTTTTAATCTTTGTGATTCTACACTATCCGGATTATCTAATTGTGTCATTTTATAAACAAAAATTCGCTGTAACGCTAAAATAAAGGTGGCATTTAATAAATCAGGAATAGCCAAGAGTTCTTCTTCGCTCAAGGGTTGACTTGCAGCTTGTTGATAGCCAGACACAAAAGCCAAAATATCACAAGGATTATATACTTTTCCCAAAATACCCGGATAATTCAAAACCGCATTTTTTATATCTTCTAAACGGGGCGCAACTTTGGCGCGATTAAAATCAATTACACTACAGACCTGCGGTCCGCGAGCCGTCTGGGTAAACCAACTTTGTTGCAGAGAAAAATCACCGTGACATACTGCCCAAGGAAGACTGCGATAATAACGATTGGAAAAAGTATGTTCTAATTGTCTTAGGTTGGGTAGTAAGTATGTATGGTAAATTTCCAAAAATAATTTTTCTGCGGGAGTTAAGTTTTGTGGATTTTTTATTTCGAGTCTACGGGCTGATTCTTTTAATTCTTGCGCTTGTTCACCAGTAACATCTGAACTCAAATATTCATACTTTGTGGTAAGACAGGAGAAAATTCTATTTAAGTTATGCAATTTAGCCACTGCTTCTCCCAATGCTCTAAAATGTAATAAACTAGGATTTTTAACATCTCTACCTGCCTGAGCATGTTCTGGCACAGCAATTGCTTCTTCTAAAACAAAGCATAACACTTGACCTCTAACTTCTATTTCTACAAAATATCTTTCTTGTTTTGTAGGAACCAATCGCGGTATACTAAAACCTAATTTATCTTGATTTTGCCTAAGATAGGAAAGAAATTTAGTAACAAAATAAGCTGCTCCACGAGAGTAGGTGATATTTTTAAGAAAATATAATTTGCCCTTAGTATCTTCTATTACTAAAGTAGGTTCTATTGTAGAGAAATCTGAAATTTCTCTTGAGGCAACACGAGAATTAATTTCTACAGACCAATTTTCTCTAAGCATTGCTAATTTTTCATCTTGCGTTAATCCTGATGGTCGAGCTTCTCGTGTAAACGTAGATTCTAAATCAAGAGAGAATAAAGGATTTGGCACATCAGATAATCTTTCTTCTGGTAATGTTAAGTTAGGTATAGATTTTCTGGGTAAGGCTATGTCTGAACTTGAATTTTGCTCAATATAATGGAGAGTTCTTTTAATTTCTCTTTTTAAAAATAGAGGTGTGCGAGGAGAAGCTGATATCCTTTTTAAATAAGTCTTAGGTGGCGCTCTATTTTGATAAAATTTTTGATAAATTTTAAATGCAAACCAAACTACAATTCCCAATGCCCCTCCCAAAATAATTAATTTTAACGCCAAAGGACTGCCCACAATCATTGCCAACGAAAAAGGAGTAAAGGAGCATAAACTGGCATGTTTTTCTAAAAGAGAGACGATTCTTTTACCGGGTATTGTTTTTCGCCATTCTCTTTCAATAATTTCTAATCTTAAGCATGCATATGGGTAATGCAATATATGTCTTTTTTGTCTTCTGCGTAAACCCAGCAAGCCAAAAACCGCAAATATCATAGCGGGAGAAGAATTACCATAAGGAACACCTCGAGGAAAACTATTATTTGACTCCCTGTGTTCTTTAAGCCATTTCTCTAAAGATTTTAATTGTTTTTGATATCCCTCGCCGCAGGCAGTAGCTTGGTCAATACATTGTTTAAAATTCCAAAAAAATCCGCCCGAACCGCCAAATTCTAAAATTTGATCTAGATAACAGAAGATATCACATTCTACTCCGCCGGTCGGGAATTCTTCTAATATCCAAGGTTTGTCTTTTGGTAATCTGCCTACCAGAGATTCTATTGGGGGCATTTGTTCAAAATGATGCCAGGCATAATAATCTAAATATTCACTTACGAGTTGTGCCAATTGTGGACGATCCAAAGAAATACCCATTGTGATGTAAAGGTTTGGCGCGTAGCTTCTCACTGTCTGGGATATCTCTCGAATAAAACCAATAAACTCTTCTCTATTCAGGCGTTTTCCTAAATTAGAACTCCAACCATCATTTACCATACCTGATCCACCCGGCACAGAAGGTAAAACTATCCATTCTGGCTCGTTAATAATATCTATAGCAAATAAGGCCGGGTGATGACCAAATTCTTGTAATATCGGGATAAATAAACCTCGCATAAATTCTCTCATTGTCTCTGGATTAGTAGCTAAATCTGTCTTACTTAAACCACGTGAAAACAATAAATAATCAAAAAGCGTAAATTCTACTTTAATTCCATATTGTTGGGCGAGATCTAAAAATACTTTAATATCCCTAAAGAAATAATCGCGTATTCTCTGGTTATCTATTGTACATTTAAATTCTTCTAATATCCTAAATCTCGTGATTTCCCGGCCGTCTTCTATAACTTTTACTTCTTCAAGGTTCTCGCAGGTGCGAATATTCGTTCCATCATCAAAAAGATTAATTCTTACAACCTGAATGCCTGCTTTTTTCATTTGAGCAAAGGCCTCTTCTGTTTCTTTTTTATAAGGACAATAGGGACTAAGACTATAATATCTACTTTGACAATAACCAAAGCCGCTTCCTCTTTCTGAACCAAAATTTTCTTTATATTCTATACCGCGATAGTTTGTTCCCACTAAAAATGTTTTTTTAGCATCAATATAAAAGCCATCTTCTCTTAATTCTATTCTTTGCGTAACCAGCCTTGTCTCTTGGGCTGGCTTAGGAGAAGCTATCTTTAAATCAGCGGGCTTTGTGCCTCGCGCTACTTTTTTTCCCTCTACACCCTGTGATGTTTTTAAAATAGTTTTTGGAGTATCTTTTGCCGGCGTTTGTGGTAAATGTTTCTTGCAAGAACATAAACCTAAATTTAAAACCGTAAATAAAATTAAACCTAAATTAAGCAAAGTTAGTTTTTGTTTTCCTCTTGTCCATGCAAACAACCCTGCCAAAATAAATGCCGGGTTAAAAGGAATATTGGGACTCTGGGGCTGGGGATTTAGGGGTTGATTTAGTCCAAACTGTTCTATTTCTAAATAAACCTCGAAGCCGGCATCATAATAATTTCCTCCCCAAGGATTATAGAGGATGATTATGGGATCATTTTGGGCATCAAAACCTTCGTTTCTGAACCAGGTACCCTCTGGGTAGATATCCTCGCCGTAATGACCGTAGTTAGAG
>JBFMBJ010000049.1:0-8421 GCA_040755235.1 Candidatus Omnitrophota bacterium | reverse complement strand
CTAGGTCAGAAGTAGCAAAAGCTTGTGCTGTTATTTCAGCTGCTGCTTTTAAAGCGCATTGTCTTGCTATCCATCTGTCTTTTTTTTCCCACTTTTCTTTTTCGTCCTGTTTTGCTTTTTCTTGTGCTTCTTTCATTTCTTTTTGTTTTTGCTCATATGCTTCTTGTTGTTTCTTTCTAATTTCTTCTTGTCTTGCCTTTTCTTCTAGTGGGATCGTAGAATTTCTATTATTTGCTGGTGGAATTGGTATAGTCTTTTCCTCTTTTCCTATCTTCTCTATTTTCCAATCAGTGTGAAGTTTACCATTTTCCCCTTCTATTGCTATTTTTTCTATTTTTACTATCGTGCCTTTTTTTATCTGTAATATTTCCAATTTTTCGTGCAACTTTGTCGTTGCAAAGAAGTTATAATTTTTGCCCTCATTTTTACATCCATATAACCACCAGGTCCCATATTCCCCTTCACCAGTTTTGGGTTGGTCAAAACTCATTGTTACAACAATTGGCTCTCCTAACTTAAATTCAAGTTTTTCTATCTCTCCCATTTTACTTTACCTCCTCTACTATCTCTTTAAATAATTCTATAATACTTATTTCTGCTTCGGGACGACTAATACGTCCTTCCTCAAAAGCAGATAAAATACTTTCTAATATTTCTTCTATTTCTTCTTTTTTCATTGTTTGATTTACCTCCCCTAATTCTAATTTTGCAGGGAAAGTTACTGTTATCTTTGTTTCCCTGCTAACAAAGTCAATATCGGTTTCCTTCGCTATTTTCTCAAATGCCTTCGTATCTAACTGAAGGCATAGCGAATGCTCTTTAGCCCAAACAAAGGCTCTATCGGTATCATAAATCAAGTTTACTCCTTCTCTTATTCCTATTCCACCTAACAACTTCTTTACTCCTGTTCTTTTGAAGTCTGCTTCAGCAAGAACCTTTATCTCTCCCTTTTTCATTTCCAGTCCCGCTTGAAGTGAATTTAGAGTAAGAATTAAATTCTCATTTTCTTCTTCAAACTGCCTTTTCTTTTCATTATATTCTTGTTTTAATCTCTCTACTTCATCTATTTTTGTTTGATAATCCAGTAATAATTCTTTAGTGAACATTTTACTTTATCTCCTTCTTTTTTTTCTTTTCATCTCTATCAGGTGGCATAGACCACCTGACTTTTCAGGATTAGATATTACTGGAACATATCCCTGGAGAAATCTAATCCTGATTTTTCTTTGACATCTTTCACAAGTTATTGTTTTCATTTTTACCCCTAAAATTTGTCAGCCTGAGGAACTATATCAATTACCCAGAATAGTGCCCCAAACTGGATAAGAAACCTCCCTCAGGCTGGCAGATTGACACTATTTTTTATCCTTTACACTTGATACGAATAATAACATATTATAACAAGTTATCATAATATATCTTATGTAAACTTGGAAATGTTGAAAAAAATAATATATTGCTTTCATTTTATTCACCTTCCTCTATTTATTACTAATAAGTGCTACCAATAAGGGGACATCTTCTTTACGAACATAGTAGAACTTTCCTCGCCTGTCTCGTTTGACTAGATCCCCAAATACTCCCTCTTTCGTCCACCTATAAAAGGCAGCCCGAGAGATGGGCAATAATTTTAGTAATTCAACAGGGGTCAAATAATCTTGAAATTGCAATCTCTTCGGTTTTCCCTTCATTTCTTGTCTCCTTGTTTTAATATGTTATAATTATAGCATAATATTATTAAATTTGTCAAGAGAAATTTTTATATTTTTTTAAGATTTTTTTTACTCTTGCAATTACTTACTTTATCTGCTTTCTTTTTAAGCAAATTTTCCAGTAATAATATGTCGCCTGGGGCAGGTTTTCCAATGCTTCTACTCCATCTCCATAAGGTCATATAAGAGACCTCAAGAACATGAATTATTTCATATTTCCTATAGCCTGCTTTTTTTAATTGTTCTATTAGTTCATTAAATTCATTCATTTTAATTTACCTCTTCTAATTGTTTTCTATATTTTTTAACAAGCCATTCCGCAATAACGGCTTGTTTTTGGCTTAATGTAGTTTGACTTGCTAATTGATGTCCTATTAGTGTATCAAATCGATTGAATCCCATCATATCTCGCTGGCGTGCTCCATCGCACATACCAGCAATGATTTTTAATTTTTCTATCATTTCTGTTTTTTCATTATTAGTATATTCTCTGACAGTAATCGTTTCTCCTTTTTTCCAAATGACGCTTTCCTCTTCATCCTTAAAAATAGGCAATATCGAAGTAGATTTTTCTGCCACAATCTCCTTATCTAATGCGGCATCAATTATATTCTGTTTCGCTACGATAGTTTTAGCAATGTGGGCGTCTAAACTGCCTTCTAAAACCAAATGCTGAATTAAAACAGAGTTTTTCTGCCCGATTCTGTGGCATCTGTCCTCTGCCTGGCTATTCTGAGCTGGTGTCCAGTCCAACTCGGCAAATACTACTCTGCTGGCAGAAGTAAGGGTAATCCCTACACCTGCGGCAGAAATTGAGCCGATAAATATCAGCACTTTTGGATTAGTTTGAAATTCCTCAACAGCTTTCTGTCTTGCCTCAATGTTATCCTGTCCTGTCAAATGAACCGCTTGACTTCCAAATTTTTCTTGAATAGCATCTATGACATCGTGATGGTGTGCAAACACTACCACTTTTTCGCTTGTCTCTATGATATTTTCAATATGCTCGATTACCGCAGGGATTTTCGCCACTGCGGTCTCGTGTCGCAGTCTGGCAATCTCCGTAAACATTGTAGTCATTCCAACCCGCAGATTTTTGACTGCCTGCTCATATTCTTCTTTGTTATCAGAGAGTTTAGCGACTTCAACTTTTGCCTTCATTTCTGACAATTTTTCCTGGTGTTGACGGTATGCTGACCATTCCTCCTCTATCGCCTTTTTATTGCCATTAGCAGACAGTTCGATTACCTGTCTGATTTTCGCAGGTAACTCGGTTAGGACATCGGCTTTCATCCGCCGTATCATCACTGATGTTCGCAGTTTTTCTTGTAATTCTTCAAGGTTAGATGCTCCTGACATATCCCAGCCATATCCGCCATTGTAAGCATTGCAATATCGTTTTGCGTAACCCCAGAAATCAGACCAAGTTTTTGAATCAAGACTATGAATTTGAGTCCATAACTCAATTGGTCTGTTTTTTATGGGTGTTCCTGTTAAGTATATTTTTTTTGTCGCTTGTATGCCTGATAATCCCAATTTTTTGTGTCCTAATATATTTCTGGTTCTTTGTGCTTTGTTATTCTTGATATAATGAGCTTCATCAAGAACTAATAGGTCAAATTGTTTATCCCATTTGAACTTGCTGACTATATCATAGTTGATTATAGCAATATCTGCATGGTCTATATCATCTTGCTCTTTAACTATTCGTATATCGGCAGGATAGACTAACCAAGATTGTAATTCATTTTTCCAATTGATTTTTAGTGATGCAGGACAGACAATTACCGTTTGGGGGCATGTCTGTTGTAGATTGAGATAGCCAATGACTTGAATAGTTTTCCCCAGTCCCATCTCATCGGCAAGCAAGATATTCTGGTGGGTAGAGATATACTCTATTCCTGCCCGCTGGTAAGGAAAATAGGTTTTTCCCTCTGGTGCAGGAATAGTAATATCAGAGGTTTCAGCCCGAGATTGAACGATTTTTTGCTCTTTCTCAGCCTCAAATTTCTGATATTCTGTCATAACCTCAGCAGTTAGGACAAAATTATAGTCTTGGCAGAATTCCACTGCTTCACTGATTTTCGAAAATGAAACAGTTCGACAGCCTAATGTTTTATCCCATCTGGCTGACAATTCTTGCCAGAGGTCATAATTGATTTTATCCTCATACTTTGTGAATATGAGAATATTGCCATTCTGACTATGACAAAGCCTTCGAATTTTCGCAGGATAATACTGCCGTATATCTTGATACGGTAGATATTCCCCAGCTTCAATTCTGAATTTCGTAGAAAGCCAAGCATTTTCTTGCTCTTGCTCTTTTTCTCTTAGCTTACCCATCATCTCCAGAATTGTTTCATTCTCACCATATTTCTCGATAACTGCCTGAATGACTGCGGAGTCGGTGGTCTGCCAATGTCTAGTCAGATTGTTCCACCTAAACCCTAAACTTTTCGCTTTTTCTCTATCATCATAGCTGACATCAGCTATGATGATAGAATTATGTATTTTGAGTTTCATTTTTCTCACCTATTATTTTTCCTTATGCAATTCATCTAACAGAGATTTAAGAGGTTTGGTAAACTCTTCTGGAAAACCAAATGTCTCTTTTAGAAATTTTGCCGGGTCATAAGCCTGAGGGTCTTCATCCATAAAATTAGGTAATTTTTTTCCCTGCAATTCTTTACTGCGAATGTCATAAACGAGTGATAAAGCATCATGCCCTTCATAAAACTCAAGCCTTACAATCTGATTATTCCATATGGTTAAGACGCAGAAAGAAGGACGGTCTGCCATAAAAATTTTCTTATCTACTCGTGACCGTCTGTCTGCGACGATAAATTGGAATAATGTTCTGAACTCATCAGGATCATCAAGATGAATCCATTCAACCTTCTCGCCTTGTTCTGTTTCAAGTGCGAGTTCATAAGTTTTTGCTTTTTCGATTTGTTTTAATGTTTCTTTTAAGCTTACTACTTTTTTTCCATCTACTCCTATGAATAAGATTTCTAACTTCATTTTTTTTACCTCCTTTCTTTGCCTGCTGGGTTCCTGCCAGCAGGTCTTTTATCACCAATTATGATGTCGTTCTTCTTGTATTGACCCATTAGGCATTGCATATACAATTATGGTGTCAATATCGCAATCTTCGTTTTCGTCATTACAATCATCAGCGTAACTATACAGTTTTACCTTCTTTCCTGTTCTTTTTGCCTCCTCAAATTTTGCTTGTCTTTCTGCTTCACTTTGTAATTTCTTTTGTTTTTTTGCTTCTAACGCTTTTTCTAATTCTTTTTCCTGTTCTGCTATTATCTGCTGAAATTGCTCAAATGAGATAGTAAGAGAAATTTCATCGGTATAATCACCCTCGTAATACTTATATTCACCCCAGCCCTTATCTCGATAATGAAAAATCACATCTCGTCCTAATGTGTTTATTATCGCTCTCATTTTCTTTGCATCTTTTCTAACTTCTTCTATTTTTAGAAAAGTAGAAAAGTCTGAAAAATCTACTCTAGCATTATATGAAGAGTGGTCGCTAATGGTTACTTCACCTTTATATTCGCATATTCTTTTTATCTCTACTTCTCTCGCTTTTTGTTTTTCTTCTTCTATCATCGCCCGTAGATTTTTGTACTCTTCTTGACTAATAAGCAAATAACATTCTCGCCATTTTTTCGTATTTTTTCCTTCTGCCTTTGCCTTTTCTTTTATCTGTTCAAAAAAAGTACCATTGTTAATTTTGATAACAGGTACTTTTTTCTCCCAATGAATTTGAACATCATTTCCTTTTTGTTTAGCTGTTTTTTTTGAATTGCAATCCTCGATTTGAATGTATGCTTCTCCTTTATTTACTTCTGAAATAGTTACCTCCACTTCATAATTTTTTGTTTTTATTTTCATTTTCTTTCTCCTTTCCCCCTGCCTGCCGCGGGGTTTATTATAGTTTATTATAGTTATAATAGTATACGAGATTACCCGCAATCCCATTACTATTCATGAGGATCGTGTGATCCTCATTGTCATTATTGTCATTGATAAGCCTAAAGTCCTTTAGTTGAGATTTCTTTCCTGCATAGAGTACACTCTACTTTCTTGTTTGCTGTTTGTGTCATTTTTTCTCACCTCCTTTCAAGGCTTAATTTTACCGGTGGTAATGCCCTTGACCCTGCCCCCCCATAGAGGCAGGGCTAAAAGTATTACTATGCTGCTAACTCATGTTTCTCTAACTCGGGCAAATTAAGTATTGCCCGCTTAAAATCCCCGTCTCAATGTCAGATTGTGACCCCCACATGATAATGGGGTGATTTATCACAACCTTATACAATACAGTTCGCGAAGGGCTGTATTCTAGGATGTCATCTTTTTCGTCCTTGTCAACTATTACCACCTCATTATCTCCGACATCGATGACATATCGAGTAGATATGCCATCATTATTTTTCCCCCCACGCTGTCGGTTGGGTCATATTTATTCTGCTTTCTTCGGTTTCTTCTTCTTCATAATCCTCACAAATATCTTCTCGATAGAAATACCATCCTTCTGTGTCATGCCTTTCTAAAACTTTCATTCCTTATACCTCCTTTAGTTTATTTTCCCCTCCTCCTCTCATTATAAATGATAACATATTGTTATAATTTTGTCAAGTGTTTTTTTAACAAAATGTTATAAATTATTTTTATAGAGCTATAAATAATTTTTATAGTAGATTAGGCTTATCTGTAAAGGTAAATTAGAAAGTTCTAAAAAAGAAATTATTATATCACATATTCAGTTTTTTGTCTTTGAAACACCCCTGTTTTATTTTTGATACAAAAAAACCTGTAAGAGTAAATCTTACAGGTTTTTCAAGAGAAAAAAAGGAATTACATAGATTATTCAATAGTCAAATATTTTTTTATGTCCTCTACTAAGTCTATTAATTCATTAAGATTTTTTGCTCCTGGAGTTATTTTAATCTTTTCTTTTAATATTTCTTTTTCTGATAAATGAGAAGTTGAACTTTTTTTAAAACTATGATTTATAGAATCATAAATTTTGTATTCATCTATATTCCTTCTAATTCTTTCATACTCGTCTTTATTTATCTCTTCCAATAATAACTTTTGTCCTTCCTGAACTATTATGTCCGACATTCTAATATCAAAATTATCATCTCTTTCGCGTATCGCTATCCACTTTTGACTTTTTTCTTCTAATAAAATTTCTAATTTCATCTATTTCCCTCTTCTATGGCAATTTCCAAATACGAATTTTCATATATGCCCATAGCGTATCATTGCTGCCTCGATGTAGTCTAACATTAGTATTAGTCAAATCATCCCAGTTACCACCATGGTAAGTTGAACCCGCATAATACAATCCATATCCATAATTTGTTAGATATGCATTATTATTCACATCATAATTTTTTCCTACTAAAAAAACAAAAAGCTTTTCAGCTGAATAATTTAAATTGTGTGTTAGCGTAAGATCATATCCTTGGCTAACAGTAACCCATCCGCTATCGTAGTCAGGGGACGGTAAAGTCGCTTTTACTCCATTGCCCGGACTGCCATCGTGATTATGCCCTGTAACATTGTCAAACTTACCGTGCAAAAAGTTAAAATCGTCTTTCACAGGTTCAACTGTTGCTTCTTCGCCCGGGTCTACACTTATTACAAATCCCGTTGACGGAAAACTATCATTTGCCATTTACTCAAACCTCCCGATATTCAATTCTAACTGTGTAATTGTTAAAATTAATGCTAATTTTCATTACTTTACAGACTAATTTCCAAACTAAAAATCCCTCTCTTGAACCCCAGATATATCCTCTATTCCATTGTTCGCCTACATTCCAAGTAAGCTGATTCTTATCATCTGGATAAGGTTCTATCTGCGTTACTCGATGAATATCTCCTAACTCTATTTGCGGTAAGAAAGTCAGAGTTGCATCGAATCTTATCTTTGCCTCGCTATACCAATCCCAATATTGAGTTAGAACTGATTGAATATTACTATCTGATAATTGCTTCAGAAACTGATTGTTTATGTCTTTTCTGATATGTCCATATCTATCATAACTATTAGGTCGTCCTGTTGGTGGTTCTTTATGGATTTCTACATTTGATGCATTTTTTGATATAAAATGATTAATTACTTCATCCCAACCTCGACCTACATCAGTGCATTCTACCAGATTTTTATTACCACCCTTTTTATTTCTGACCTCAAGGATTACATTCTTTCCTGATACATCCCGGCTTCGGAAAAATCCTTTACCGTAGGTATCTACTCCACATTCATAGTTCATCACTTCTGCCAACTTAATTAATCCATCTCTGGCTGACATATTAGAAAAATCTGCCGTAGGAATTACTGTTACCGCAGATTCAACATTATATTCAAATCTTGTCCAACCTGCATGAGCAAAGATTTTTTTTACCAAAAAATCTATCTGCTTATTTGCATACCAAGTAGAGGTCGTCGGGTCTTTTAAATCATCCAACTTAATCTTTTCTAACCTACCCCACAGGTCATAGCAGGTTAGCGTCCCCGATGTATCACTATGCCGAATAGGGTCATTGATGTAACCTGTAAATACTGATAATGTTTCTTTCGTGCCATCTTCCAGTAGATAGCCCGTCTTAATCTGTATCTGCGACCCTCGTGCCTGCTGGCATGCAAATAATCCTTGTGGATTAGTTGAATTCCATTGATTTT
>JBFMBJ010000048.1:0-8464 GCA_040755235.1 Candidatus Omnitrophota bacterium | reverse complement strand
TGGGGCAATAATCTTTACAATAAAAGGCGCAAAAATAATACCCAAAAGCGTAGTTAGGCCTAAAGTAATAAAAATAATCTTTAGGATATTATTAACCAGTGCCCAAAAATCTTGGGAAGAATGTTTTACTTTGTATTCAGAAAATACCGGGACAAACGCTGCATTCATCGCACCTTCACCCATTAGATCGCGCAATAAATTTGGAATTCTAAAAGCAACTACAAAAGCCTCCATTACTCCGGTTGTACCGAACAAAGCCGCCATTAAAACATCGCGTACAAACCCTAGTATTCGCGAAATAAAGGTTGCTAGGCTAATAACTCCTGCTGATTTCAAAATAGATTTATTTGTTGACATAGTTTAATTTATATGTTATTTTATTTTTCCTAAATAAAGGAGTAGGCATGCCACGTCGAAAAGCTGGAAAAACAGAGTTACGAAAAACCCTAAAAAGAACTTCAAAGAATAAGGCCATAAAACAAGATATTAAAAAAGTGCTCAAAAACTTTAAAACTCTTGTTACTAAAAAAGATAAGCCTGGCTTGGTAAAACTTTTACCAGAAATTATGTCTAAATTAGACAAGGCAGCCAAAAAAGGAGTTATTAACAAAAATACGGCTCGCCGCAAAATATCTCGCCTTAGCCTAAAAATTAAATCACTGGCATAATTTTATAATCAATGTCTCTAAAGCGTATTTTGGCTCCAGGCGCGTTGTTTTAATATTTATGTCTGCCTCTAAAATAAAATTTAATTTTTTCTTTAAGTCAATCTCATGCCGAGAACTTTTTTGGCATTGATAGCGGAGTGAACCTAAAATTTGTTCTGGTTTTTGACCTTCCAATAACAAATTATTTAAAATTTTAAGTGCCTCTAAGCTATTTTTTTGGTTGATGGCTCTATCTAAATCAAAGCTATTTTGGGTTTTATTTTCACGAAAGCGGATTAATTTAGCATATTTTGTTAAATCAATAAAAAAATTATCTCTTTGATCAAATTTACTAAAATCTAAAATTAGAATAATGTCCTTTGCAGAATTTCTTACATAACTAACAAGATAATCTTTAAGGGGAGATTTAAAATCCTGACAATTTTTAATAACGATGAGTCTTTTTTTTACCTTAAGAGGAATTTTTTTGAAGGATTCTTCTAAGCTTTTTAAATCTAGGTCTTCTGTATCTAAAAAATCGTAATTAAAATCAATTATCTCTTTGGGAAAGTATTGTTTTTTAAGTTCATTGATTTTAACGATTTTGGTTTGGGTATCATCACCAACAAATAGATAAACCATCTAATAAAAAATTACCAAGGCTCTACAATACGTTCTATTACCCGTCGAGAAAAATCAACCATTAAATCTTGTATCGCCCGTTCTTCTGTTTCGGCATTAGAGCCACTGGTAAAATAAGTAGTCTCCCCTTTAAAATTCATTTCCTGCCATAGTGGCTCGCTTTTGTCTTTTTCCCATAAGGATAAATTTACTATTAAGACAATTCTATATTCTTCTACGTCTTCATCGTTTCTATAACGCAGAGCTTCACGCAGGTAAGCTACTAATTCGCCTTTTAAAATTAAATCTGCATCTTTAATTTGGACGACTTTTAGGTTACCATCAAAAATAAATCTATCTATAACTGCCTGTGTAACATTAACCTCTAAAGCTGGATAATAAGTGACCAATTTCCGATATTCCGAGCCTTCATCAGTTAAATTAATTTTATTTGTAAATGGTTCAACATGGATTTTTTTATAATTTTTCAAGGCCAAAGAACGCGTAGAGTAACCACAACCTAAAAACATAATCATTAAAACTGATAATAAAATAAAATTTTTAATTTTTACCATTCTTGTCCTTCTGATTCTGGGCGAGATTCTATTTCTACACCAGAATCTTCTTGGATACTTGAGGTATTTGCTGTTTGTTCAATAATTCTATTCTCTGCGCCTTCACTAGAAGAATTAACTGCTACGGAGGCGCCTTGAGAGATATTTTCTTCTTTATTAGAAATTTCTATAACTTCTTTGTCTTGTAAATCTTGAATTTTATTTTGCTTACGAGCCTGCTTTTCTAATTTAGCTTGCTTTGCTCTTTCTAGTTTTTCCTCGCGCTTGGCTTTGATTGCTGCCTTTTTATTTGCGATAGCTTCTAACTTAGCTTTTCTTTTGGCTTGGTTTTCTGCTTTCTTCTTTTCTACTAATTCTAATTTTTCTTTAAGCCTATCTTCTTTGGATAAATTTTTGTCTTTATTTTGTTCTAGATTTTTCTCTTTAAGAATTTTCTTTTCTTGTTTTTTCTTTTCGATAAGTTCTAATTTGGCCTTATGATCTTCTTCTTTTTTATTTTTTCTCTTCTCGATAGTTTCTAATTTTTCTTGTTTTTTAGCCTGAACTTTGGCTTTTTTCTCTTCTTGAACTCTGAGTTTAGCTTTTTGTTTTTCTTGTTTTTTATCGTCGAGAGGTTGCATCTTTGCTGTTTTTTTTGCCTCTTTTTCTTCTTTGACTTGTTTGACTTTCTCTAATTTTTCTTGACGCTTAGCTTCTTTCTCTGATTTTTTATTTACAATGGCTTCTAATTTAGCTTGCTGCTTTGAATCTCTTTTTTCCTTTATTTTAGCAACATGATCTTCTTTTTTCTGTTTTTTCTCTTCTCGCAGCGCTTCTTTTTCCTCTTTAGTTAAAGGTGCTTTTTTCTTAGTTTTCTCGATCATTTTTTCTACGACTTTAACTCTTTCTAAAGCCTGCGCTGCCCATGTGGTCTGCGAAAAATCTTTTATCACGGTGTTATAATAAATCCTTGCTGCTTCCCAAGCGTGCTGTTTTTCGTAAAACTTTGCGATATTAAAATTATTCTCTGCCTGTTTTTCCGTAATGCGCTCAATTTCTTGGAGCGCCTCTTCGGATAATTCTGCGTCGGGATGAGTTTTAACAAAATCTTGAAATCTCTCTTTTGCTTCTAAGGATGTACTTTCGTCATATTTGCCCGAAGGAGAAACTTTTGCCAATGCCACAGCGATTTGAAATTTTGCTGGCTCTGCCCATTCACTATCTGGATAATTAGCAATTACTTTTTCAAATTCTTCCTGAGCTTCTTGATAACGAGTGAGTGCTTTAAGAAGTAGTCCTAATTTATATTGTGCAATCGGCGATAAAGGACCGTATGTTGAATTCTCAATAACTTTACGTAAAATTTCAATAGCCGGATTTTCTACCGGCAAAGGAATTCCAGCAAATTTACGTTTTTTACCGCTAATAAATTGATCGGCAATATCAAATTCTTTCTTAATAGCATCATTGATTTTGTCACTGAATGGGTACTTATCAATCATTTTTTGATAAGCAAGATAGGCCTCGTAAGGCTTATCCATATTTTCTAAGCAGGTACCAATACTAAATTGCCCTTCTGCTGCTTCAAAGGCCTTGGGATAATTTTTAATCAGGGCTTGAAATTCAATTAAGGCGCGCGGGTAATCCTTTTTATCTAAGAAAGTCTGGGCAAACTTTAATTGTTCTTGGGGAGTGGGTTTTACGATATACTTAGGATTTGCCCATTTACCAGATTTGGGCGACCAAATCCAGTAGGCTTGGGCTGATGTAGTTATACCAAAGACAAAACCCATTAAAATTAATAGAAATATGGCTTTCTTCATAAGAAAATAATTCTACCTCAGCAGAGTAACTTTGTCAACAAAATAAGGTTTCTATTTTGTCAAATACGGCTGGATAGTAAAATTGTAGAGATCACCAAATCGATATTTAGATAAATCTATGAGTTGGGGTTTTGCGCGGATAATTCTTTGTTTTTGTTTTATAGGATTACCTTGGCTGTCTAAAGGAACAACGTAGACTTGGCCTTCAGAACAATAAACATACATTTGAAAACCGCCAAATTCTATATTCATAGCATCAAAGGGGAAAAAGTCTTGCGGAAAAAGAGGATTAGAGTTGTAATCTTGTTTTATCTGAATAAGTGGATTCTGCATATCCGAGGCATAAGAAGTTGAGGAATCAACTATTACCTCATCAATGATAGTTTCAGGAGGTATTACCGGCGGTGTAACTGGAGGTTGCTCCGGCTCTTCTCCTCCGCCTAGATTATAGATTACAGCGCCATTATAATAGACAGTGCCTGGAGGAGCGTTAAGTAGGGTAACTTGGTTAACAGGTGCGATAGCTCCTTGAAAAGCACCTGAAACGCCTGCTTGCTGGCCATTAATCTGGGCAGAAAAAGTTCCACCCAAGATATTTATTCTGATAGGTAGGACTTGTGTTCCAATAATGTTATCCGCAAGGAAGGTCGCGTTTGCGCCAACTGGAGTTTGTAAACTAAAAAATGCATGTGTGGTTGTGATAGAACCGAATTGCTTGCAAACGTACATCTCCTCCTGCGCTTATACTTGCTGGCCACAAACCAAGAGGAGCAATTAAAGAAATATTCCCAGTATTTACAATATCTGTTATACCTGTGAATGACCATACTCTTAAATTTAGATCTCCGGTGTTATTTAGATAAATATCTCCTACGTTTGTTGCTTGAAGTTGTATATTTCCAGAAACAGTATTAATTCGATTGCCAACTTGACCTACAGAATTGGGGGTCTGGATAAAAATATTCCCTGCGGTTAATAAAGAAGTATTGCTTAGGATATTAGTAGCGCCTGTTGCGGTTATTTGAAGTGTTCCCAAAGCACCTACATTTATATTACCCAAAGAAATGTCTCCAGGGGTTGTTGGAGTATTGTCAGAAAGATTTAACGTATGATTATTAGTAATAATCGTTGTGCCAAGGGCTTGGTTAAAAGCACCACCAAACAAAAAACTATCATTCGTAAAGACAGCGCTGGTCAAATTAAGATTATTATTTATATTAATATTATTTGCTGAATTTAAAAGAATCTGACCCGTTGTTAAAAGATTATCTATGGTTAGAGAACCTATACCCGTGGATCTAATCTCTAATATATCGTAATATTGATTAACAAAATCACTTGTCAAAATATTTGATGCGGAACGAAGATAAAATCCTGTCGCAAGACCGCCCAGCGGTAAATCAAATATCACGGCCGGAGCTTTACTTAAAGTACCATTTCCTAACCCGTCATTATCGGCAAATAATAAAATACCAATTGTTCCATAAATATTTGCATTTAAAGTCAGATCACCTGCGGCATACAAAAAAACTGAGCCCTTTCTTGCTCCTAGAGCTCCTATATCAGCATCAACTGTGATCGATCTATTTGCAGTGGTATAAATTGTTAAGTTATCATAAGTAGTATCTGTAAGAAATACCGAGGTAACAACATTAGCGTTTGTTTGTAATTCTAAAGAGCCTGCATTTATAAGAGTTCCTGGGGTCCTATTAAAATTACCTATGCCGTTATTGTCATAGTCTGAATATAATCTTAAATTAGGGCGAAGGGGGATGCCTATATTAGCATTTATATTTAAATCACCTGCAGCGAAAAAATATCTTTCCGCATCACTACTCACTGGTGTATCAATAGTAATAGAATGATCAAATGTTGTTTCAAGAAGCTTGGACCGAGAGATTATAGTTGCATCATCCAAATAAGTACTACTTAATATATCCTGCGCTGTTTTAAACCAAACTGCAAAGGTAGAAGTAATATTTGTTCCCGGTGCCCTGGTAATTATACCTACACCATCTTCATCATTATCAGCGTATAAATAAAAATACGAAGCCACATTTGTAGAAGCAATATTGGCATTTAAATTTAAATTATCTCTCGCATAAACAAAAATATTTCCTACCGAATCAATAGTATCTAAAATAATATTATCGGCTGTTATTGTTATATCTCCGGTCCCATTTATCGTCTCTATGGTTGTCCCTGCATCCATGGTAAAATCTCCACCCGCAGTAAAGGTTAAAGAACAACCGTCACCAGTAACTACAGTACCGAGATTGGTAATAGTAATGTTTCCTGGGTCATTTAAATTAGGATCAGCAAAATAGGTTACGGAAGCAGGAATATTGATATCGTCATCTGGGTCAGTGAAGAGAGTTGAACCTTTGATATCATATATCCCTGACATGTAGAGTATAGATTTTGTTTTTAACTTTAGAGCTCCGTCATTAACTTTAAAGGTACCTGCAGCAAATATCGGTTCATTGGCCACCAGCACTATCTCATTATTCTCTTTAACTACAGCTGTAGCTCTGATAATACCAGTAGTGTTAATGGCAGTTTTAAAGAGATTAGGTAGAGATTGGGCTTCAATGTAGACTCTACCATCAGTGGAAGAGATGGTTCCGGTGTTTTTGATTTGATCATCAAGTTGTTCTGGATTAGAGGTTAAGGGTTTATCCACGATTACTTGGATATAAGGATCAAGCTGGAGAGATACTTTATCAGCTCCGGCAATATTGATGGTTTTGGCTTGGATTGTGCCAGTGTTTTCAAAGGTAGAGGTTAATATTGCAAGATAGTCTTGGGCAAAGAGATTACCTAAGTTCTTGATGCTTGCAGGGTCAGTGGTTCTTTCAAAGATGTAGTGGTTATTTATGAAGTCTTGGTCTGGGATATCTAGGGTAGAGAGGATTAGATTCCCTCCCGCTTGTATCAGGGCATCTTTGGCAATGTTAATGCCTTTGGTATTGATTAACATTACGGTTCCTTGATTAGAGGTAAGTTTACCTAAGATCTCTGAGCTGACATTACCGATGACCCTATTTAAGAGTGTGGCTGCACTTGAGGGTAAGATAAAGTTCACCCATTCATTGGAGCTAATGTTAAAGCTAGAATAGTTGATGATGGTTTTAGGGGTGGTAGCCGTGACTTCTAGTTTATTTGGGGTAGAGTAGTCAAATGAAGCCTGTCCTTCTACTACCTCTGGGTTTTGGGGTAAGGCATAGAGAGATTGCGTAAAAAGCAGGCAAAAACTAAGTACTATTGAAAGGATCTTGTTTGGTGTATACATGGGTATTCTCCTGTATGCTTACAGGGCCTCATAAGTAAAGTATACTATATTATGAAGGATAATGCAAGGAGAATCGGGGGAATCGGAGCTAAGCTAAATTCTTATAACTCTATAAGAGAAAAGGGGCTATTAAAACTCTACGCCGAAGGCGAAGTGGATAAACAATATTTAATTAATGAAAAGTAAAATATGCCCCGGGAATTTTACTTAAAAAAATCACTATTTCAAAAAGTATACCAATTAAAAACGCCTCCGTAAGAGCAAATATGGATATACTGATAGGTAAAATTAGACCGCTTAAAATTAGAACAAAACCCACCGCAGTAATTAAAGTCACATAAGGCACAATAATGAGATTTGCCAAAAGAGTAATCGGACTAAAAATACCAAAATTAAATAAAATTATTGGGCTAGTCACTAACCAACAAGCCAGCGATATAGCAAACGGCAAAATGATGAAGTTTTTCAAAAAATAATTTTCTTGTTTTATAAATTTTAAAATTAAATTTTCTATTTTTGGGCTAAGATAGACCATCGCCAAAACGCTTAAAAATGACAATTGAAAACCAATATCAAAAAGCTGATTAGGGTTAATAGTTAAAATTATTAATGCCGCCAACGCTAATGAATTATAGATGTGAGCATCTTTTTCCAAAGCGTATCCTAAAAATAGAATCACGCCCATAATCGTAGCGCGCACCACAGAGCTGGTCGCACCCGTCAGTATACAATAAATAATTAAAATAAAAATAATCAAAAAACATCTGGTTTTCCTTTTTATCCCTAAAATTTTTAATAAAATCCAGAAAATTATTGCGACAATCCCTACGTTAAAACCACTAATAGCAATAATATGCGCGGTCCCGGTCTTAATAAAAGCGCCATTTAAAGTTTTTGACAAACTTTCTCTATCTCCCAACAAAATCGCATTTAAAAATCCTGCCTGTAGACTAGGCATGCTTTGGCTAATTATATTTTTAAGTTTGTGTTTAATTTTATAAGCAATAAATTTAACTGGATTTAGTAAATGCTCGCCTAAGTAAATAATATCTTTTTTATCTTTAACTTTTAAAATGCTATAAATTTGGTTTTGCTCTAAAAATTTATGAAAATATAAATCTGATGTTTTGTATATTTTCCCTTTAAGAATTAAACTATCCCCATAAAAAATATTTTTGCCAGTTGGTAAATTTACCAGGACTTCCCCGGAAATTTTCTGTGCAGTTTTCTCTTCAATAGAATCATTTGTCTGAAAAATAAAACTAATTTTATCTTTTTTATAAACTGGGTCGCTTATAACACTCCCCTTTAGAATAACCAGCCTGTCCTCGGGAAGAATGTGGTTGATATGATTTATGGAAAGCTCATTTATATTTTTTAAATATCCTGCGGCAATAAAAAAACAAAATATTAAAAAAGAAAAATAGAATAGTTTATCTTTTTTAAAAATAAATCCAAATATAGCTAAAATTAAAAAAATAAAACTAGCTGTATAAAAAATAAAAAAGGGAATATTTGTATAAAGGC
>JBFMBJ010000047.1:0-8655 GCA_040755235.1 Candidatus Omnitrophota bacterium | reverse complement strand
AAAAAATTTAATCTTAGAAATTTACAAAACACCAAGCGACTATGCGCTAACGCGAGGTATAATTATTGCGGATACAAAATTTGAATTCGGTATTTATAACGACAAGGTTATTTTAATCGATGAAGTTTTGACACCAGATTCTTCTAGATTTTGGCCAAAAGATCGATATAGGCCAGGACAAGCGCAATCCAGCTTTGATAAGCAGTTTGTACGCGATTACCTAGATTCACTTAGTTGGGACAAAAAGCCACCTGCGCCAAAGTTGCCGCAGGATATAATTGAAAAAACAACACAAAAATATTTAGAAGCATATAAGAAAATAGTTGGTAAAGAATTAATACAAACTAATTAAAAAGTGAAACGTATAATTTCGCTAATCTTAAGAATCAGCATAAGTATTGCCCTGCTGATTTTTTTATTTAAAAAAGTAGACGTCCAATTAGAAGAATTAATAAAAATTATTTATAAAATCAATTGGAGGTATTTATTCGTATCCTTTTTTATCTTTCTCGTTACTTATATTTTAGGATTACTACGTTGGGATATGCTTTTAAGAGGTGTAAATTTGCATCTGCGGCTGCGGCGCGTAATTGTTTCTTATCTAGGAGGGTGTTTCTTTAACCTATTCCTACCATCGAGCATAGGTGGAGATGTGGTACGCAGTTTAGATTTATCACGCCACACCAAAAGGCCTCGTGAGGTAGTGGCAACGGTACTCTTGGATCGTTTAAGCGGATATGCAGGTTTAGTTCTAATTGCGCTAGGTGCGTTATTTTTTGGCTTTAAATTTATAAAAAATTATTTTATTATTTTTGCAGTACTAATTTTAAGTATAATTCTAATTTTTATTGGATTAGTTCTTTTTAACGATAAATTTTTCACCAAAATTAATCACTTTTTGCATAGAGGCGGAAAAATAAAAGAAGCATTAAAAAATCTGCATCGAGAGATATATTATTTTCGCCACCGTGGCAAACGTCATCGCGGCAGTTTATTAATTGATAATTTAGCAGTATCTCTTATAATTCAGGCAGGTACGCCATTGATATTTTTTACTTTGGCAAAGGCTATTAATTTAGAGGTTAACCTATCTTATTTTTTTATTTTCACACCTATTGTTACCGCACTTTCTATGTTACCTATTTCTTTGGGTGGATTGGGTATACGTGATGCAGCAACAATATTTTTTCTTGCTCAAGTAAATGTAGGAAAAAATCAAGCCCTAGCACTTTCTTTAATTAATTTTATTTTTATTTTGATACTGGGTATTTTGGGAGGGATAATTTATGGCCTTGCGATACATTCTCGATGGTTACAACATTATCAAAAGCATGCGCGCCTGGGAGAAACTAATTCTGAAGGATGGGAGGGATAGCTTAGTTGAGTTTATTAAAAAAAATAGCCCCCAAGGAAGCAAACATAATAAGGTAGTAATAGTTTTTGATAGTAAGTTAGATTTATTAAATTCATCAGCCAAAGACGCTAAAATAGAAATTATATTCACAAAGAATCAAAACGCCGACGATAAAATTAAAAACTTAGTTAGGCTTTCCAAAAATCCCAAAGAGATAGTTGTGGTTACTAATGATAAAGATATCAAATTTTTTGTGCGAAGTTATGGTGTAAAAGTTATAGCTATAAATGAATTTATTAAAAATGATACCGCTAAAAATACACAAAATGCAAGTACTGCACAAAAACCAGGACTTACCTATACCCAAATAGATAGAATAAATCAAGAATTAAAGGAAATCTGGCTTAAAAAATAAAATGCCAAAAAAACAAGCAGATAATTTTTTAAAATTCCTTGGGACTGCAGGTGCGCGATTTATGATGATTAAACAATTGCGTGCTTCCGGAGGGCTTTGGTTAAGTTATAAGGGGACAAATTTATTAATTGATCCAGGGCCCGGGAGTATTGTGCATTGTAGTCAAAGTCGGCCAAAACTCGATCCGGGAAAGTTAGATGGGATTTTACTTACTCACAGACACCTAGATCATACTAACGATGTCAATGTAATGATCGAGGGAATGACCGAAGGAGGATTTAAAAAAAGAGGTATTTTATTTGCACCAAGCGATTGTTTCGATGAAGATACCGTAGTCTTAAAACATACGCAAAATTTTGTAGAAAAGATAGAAATTTTAAAAGAAAACAAATCTTATAAAATTGGAGAGATTGAATTTATTACGCCTGTGCGCCATATCCATACAGTAGAAACTTATGGCCTAAAATTTAATTTAAATAAAACCACTGTTTCATTGATTACGGACACAAGATATTTTCCCGAACTGAAAGATTATTATAAAGCGGATATTGTAATTATTTGTGTTGTTTTTTACGAGCCGCGCCCAGGTATTGACCATTTGTGTTTGGCGGATGCAGAACAATTGATTTCTGAATTACGACCTCAAAAAGCTATTTTGACACATTTTGGTATGACGATGTTAAAGGCCAAGCCTCATCTGATAGAAGAAAATCTAAATAAAAAATTCAATTCAGAAGTTATCGCTGCCTACGACGGCATGACTTTAAATCTTGATTGACAAAAAGGAATATTTAGTTTAAGATAAAAAATAACTTAAAAATCAAAGGAGGCAACAAATGAAAAAAATAGGCTTAATAGTTATATTATTTTTAGGAATCGCATTTTTATTTACAGGTAATGTTTTTGCCGAAAATTCTAATCTCGTGGCTAAGGTTATTTCTGTCGAAGGAAAAGTTTTTATTAAAGATGCAAAAGAAAATTTAATTACAGTTAAGCAAGGAATGTTGGTATCCGAAGGCACAAAATTAATTAGCCAGGATAATTCTTATGTCCAAATAGTGTTAAATGAGGCAGTGGATGCCAATAAGGTTAATGCTATCAGAATACAAGCACAATCAGAGATAGTTCTAACTAAATTAAATCCTATGGAAATTGCCTTAAATAAAGGAAAGGTATTTTTCTTTATTCGAGATCTTAAAAAAGGTCAGACTTTCGAAGTTCGTACCCCTATTTGCGTGGCGGGTGTGCGAGGAACAGATGGCGCAGTGGAAATAGGATCAACAAAGGTTTGGAATTTTTCAAAAGATAGTAAGATTTATATACACCTTAAGGATAAACCTGAAGAAATTTTTTGGCTCAATGATGGTTACAAAACAGTGATTGAAGAAGGAAAACTCCCCACGGCTTCTACAAAGATTACAAGCGTTGAAAATAATGAATACAGACAATTTAATAGAGCTATTTCTGAAAATCTAAGTACATCTTCCATAGAGACAATGCAACAATTAGGAAAAGCAGAGGAGCATATTTCTATTCTTTCTTCAGGAAGCATTGTAGAACAAAAGGAAGAGCAAAGAGTTGCTCAAGAAGCCCCTACGGGCGCTACTCAAAGCGTAAGTCAAAGTGCTCCTCCCGTAGAGGAACGTAGAGATGTAGTAGTAGGTCCATAGATAAAAATGAAAATTTTTTTTATAATTGTTATATTTTTTACCTTTTTATCTATATCTTCTATATCTAGTTTTGCTCAACAACCATCTACAGATAAACAGGAAATTAAAGAAGAAGAAATTAGTGTTAAATATCCTCAAACAGAAATTAAAAAACCGGAAATAAAGAAAATAGAACCAGCTCGGATTAAATCTTTTTTCATTACCGAAGTAGGCGTAGATAGTAATCCTTATCTAGATTCTAGTAAAAAAGCCGATTTATTTAATAGAGAAATTTTAGATTTTAGGATTAGAAAAGATCTTCCTCAGAGTTGGGCTTTTAATTTAAACTATCAACCTAGCGCAATTATTTATCGTCATGAAAAATCAGTTAGTTTTTATGATAATTTTTTAACTTTTAATTTTGAAAATTATCCGGTTAATTGGATAGTTCTACGTTTCGAATATGAATTCGATTTTATTTATTATCAGAAACTTAAAAACAGTAATTATTTTTCTCACGGTCCAGGTTTTCAAGCAAGATTATGGTTTACAAAAAATATTTATCAGGAGATAGGAATTAATCTTTATTTGAAAGAATTTACTAAAAGAAAAGCAAGCGACTTAAATAATTTTTCTACTTCGGTCCGCCGCGAAGACAATCGCCCCATATTTTTTTATGAAATTGGTCAATATTTTAAAAGAAGCCTATTAAAATTTTATACTAGACATTATGAAAATAATTCTAATGATGAATATTTCGATTTTTATGATTATAAATCTCATCAATTTAATATTGCTTTTATCCATATGTTTGATGAAAAGTTTTATTATTCGGCGGATTTGGGTTTTGAGAGAAGAGATTATAATTCCCGACCAAGCGATATCAATATTTTAGGCTCACCAGCGCAGGAAGATGACATCTATAAAGTCAATATGAGTTTATTTTATGATATTAATAAAAACTTAACTCTTGATTTGAGCTGGTCGTGGAGAGAAAGCGCTTCTAACAGCATAAATTATGAATATGCAGGCTATATTACATCTTGTGGTCTGCATTACAGATTTTGATTGACATAACTCGAAATTTATGATAGAGTTATAGAAATAGGAAAAAAGTAATTTTATTTGTTAAACCTTAAAAAGGAGGTGGTTTGATGTCGTGGCAAGTAGTTTTAGTAGAACCAGCAAAGGCATTGCTCGGCCAGATCGGAAGTTTCTTTTCTTCGCTTTTAGGCGTGATTTTAATTCTAGTTATTGGCTGGCTTGTTGCAAAGTTAATCAGAAGTTTGGTGATTAAGCTTTTGGAGGTAATAAAAATCGACTCAATTTCCGAAAAGGCAGGCATTGATGATTTTTTAAGCAAAGGTGGCGTAAAGTATAGTCTTTCAGAGTTAATTGGAATTCTTTGTTATTGGTTGTGTCTTTTGGTAGTTCTGGTGGTTGCCATAAATGCCTTGGGTTTAACGGTCGCTGCAGATTTACTAAATAAAATTGTACTTTATATTCCCAATGTTATTGCAGCAGTTTTTATTTTGGTTTTGGGAATGTTCGGTGCAACATTTTTAGGAAGCATTGTTCAAGCCTCCGCTGTTAATGCAGGTATTCATCAGTCAAAACTTTTAGCAAAAGTTGTTGAGTTTATTATTGCTGTTTTTGCAATCGCAATTGCTTTAGAGCAATTACATATCGGAACGACCATTATCGCTTTAGCAGTAAACATAATTTTAGCTTCTGTTGGCTTGGCTGTTGCTTTGGCTTTTGGTCTTGGTTGTAAAGATATAGCAGCTAGATACATCTCTGAGTTACTTGAGAAAATAAGACATAAATAATCTAAAATAAGAACTAAATTAAGGGCGATCTTTTTTAAAAGATCGCCCTTATTGTCTTTAAAACAAACAATATGCGTTTATACGGTAGAAACTCAGTAGTCGAAAGGCTAAAAATAAATCCCCAAACAATAAAAAAGATTTATGTGGCGCGGGATATTGACTTAAAAGATATAATGACGCCTATTCATAAGACCAAAATTCCTTATGTTTCCTTGCCAATGGATAGCTTTATTAAGCAATCTAGAGGCCGAAACGCTCAAGGAATAATTGCTGATATTGAGGAATATCAATATTGCGATTTTGACGATTTGCTAGAATATAAAGATAAGCAATTAACATTGGTGTTTTTAGATGGAATAACCGATCCACAAAATTTTGGGGGAATTTTAAGAAGTGCGGCATGTCTTGGTGATTTTGCGATAGTTTTACCAAAGCATCGTAGTGTAGAAATTAATGAGACAGTTTTACATGTTGCAAGCGGTGCAGAGAATCATGTCCCCGTTAGCAAGGTTACTAATTTAAGTCAGGCTTTAGAATTAGTTAGAGATAAAGATTATTGTGTGGCTGGTAGCGTTGTAAGTGGTGGGCAAAACTTAATGGAAGTAAAATTAGAGTTTCCGTTGGCTCTAGTGATTGGTTCCGAAGATAAAGGTGTTCGCCAAGGTTTAACTAAAAAATTCGATATAGAATTAAGCATTCCTATGCATGGAGCAAATCTTTCTTTTAATGCGGCAGTAGCCACGGCATTATTTTGCTACGAAATAACTCGCCAAAAAAATATCTCTAAAATATGATTATTATTGGAATAACCAAAATTTAGTAGTAAAATATATACTAAACAAGGGAGGGTTTATGATGTGTATGCCTAAAGGTTTAAGTACATTTTTTCTCATGCATGCAATAGTTCCTTTAGTGGTTAGTTTTTTTGTGTTGTTTGTTGTTTCTAAAACAGACAAACAGGGGTTAAAGGTATTTGGTTTAGTAATTGCTGTTATTTTATGGGTTATTGCAGCTTTGATATTTTCGTTTGGTTTATGCTCAACGATGAATAAATCAATGCCGATGTGCTCAATGATGTCAATGATGCAAAAAGGACAAATGCAAAATATAGATCAGCAAGGTGTAAAATGTCCGATGGGAAAATAAAATAGGTTAATGTAAAATAAGCCCGGATTAATTTAATAATCCGGGCTTATTTTTAATATAAAAATGACATACCGAACAAAATTTATTGAACTAAAAAAAGTTTTTCAAACCCTTCACGGCCCAAAAGGTTGCCTTTGGGATAAAAAACAAACACACAAAACAATTTTACGTTATTTAAAAGAAGAAGCGGATGAATTTATTGCTGAAGTAAAAAAAGATGACTATCATCATATGAAAGAAGAGCTTGGTGATTTATTGCTTCAGGTGATGTTCCACTGCCAAATTGCCTCAAAACAAAAAAGATTTGATATAGAAGATGTAATCAATTGTTTGATCAAAAAATTAAAACGCCGCCATCCGCATGTATTTGGTAAAACAAAAGTAAAATCTATCCGTCAAATTGCAAATAATTGGTATAGAATAAAAAGACAAGAAAAATCTAGAGAATAATAATACATTCTGAAAGCTTCTTTGGTTGACAAATCTATTTTTAACTGTTATTCTAAAAAAATAATCATATATTAAATAAAGGAGTAGCTATGAGTAAGGATAAAATTTTCAAACGGAAAAAAGATGTAGTTTCTGATTTCAATTTTAAGAAAGAAACCGCTAATGTCTTTGATGATATGCTCAATCGTTCTGTGCCGTTTTATGATGAAATTCAGCGAATGATCGTTGAGATAGCAGCAGATTTTGCTGTAGATGGAACAAACATTTACGACGTGGGTTGCTCTACAGGCACTACCTTATTATCTTTAGATAAATCCGTCTCCAAAGATGTCAATTTTATTGGCATTGATTATTCTAAAGATATGCTGGAGAGAGCAAGGAAAAAACTTCAAAAAAATAAGGTTTCAAGAAAATATAGTTTAGAATGCAAGGATTTAAATGATGGCATACATCTAGAAAATGCCTCTGTTGTTATTATGAATTTAGTTCTTCAGTTTGTTCGTCCTCTAAATCGTAAGCGCATAGTTGAAAGTATCGCCCGAGGAATTAATGAAAGTGGATGTCTTATTTTAATTGAAAAAGTATTAAGCTTCGATTCCACTATTAATAGATTATTTATTAAATATTATTACGATTTTAAGAAACGACAAGGTTATGATGAATTAGAAATCGCTCAGAAAAGGGAAGCCTTAGAGAATGTTTTAATTCCATACCGCCCAGAAGAAAATAGAGCACTACTTTTAGATAGTGGTTTTAAAGAATGTGACATGTTTTTTAAATGGTATAATTTTTGTGGAGTACTAGCATTAAAATAATAAAAATAATGGGGAATAAATTTCTTATAAAGAGTGGCGATATCTTTTTTCGTTTTCGTAATTTTTTATTTCCGGTTTTTGTGATAAGTTTAATTTTATTTGTAAAACCAGCATTTTTTTTAGGAAATGAGATTTTAGATAAATTCGCAGTAACTCTGGGTATTATAATTGCTTTAGTGGGCCAGATAATTCGTTTTTCAGTTATAGGGCTTGCTTATATTAAAAGGGGTGGTAAAGAAGGACGCGTGTATGCAGATGATCTTGTGACAAGCGGAATTTATTCACACGTGCGTAATCCTATGTATATTGGTAATTTTCTTATTTTACTAGGCATAGGAATCATTTATGGTTCTATTTGGATTTATTTATTCGTAATCCCATTTTTTAGTTTTGTTTATTTTTCTATTATTGTTACAGAAGAAAATTACTTAAAGAATCATTTTGGAGAAAAATATATAGAATATACAAGACAAGTAAGTCGCTTTATTCCTAATTTGCATGGAATTAAAAAAACATTCACACAATTTAAGTTCGATTTTAAAAAGGCGTTAAGAAAGGATTACGGGACTATTTTTGGCGTAATCGTGGGTTGTTATGCAACGTGGTTGTGGAAAAAATTTAAGTTATATGGCTTTGGCGAAAATAAGGGCGAAATATATAGCATAGTCTTAGCATTTATTTTAATAATTATTTTTTATAGTTGGGTTCGTCATCTAAAGAAAAGCGGTAAACTAATTTCCCCTTCCTGATTTTTTACAAATATATTTCGTCTAATTTTCAATAAATCTGTTAAGTTCTCAAGGATGTCCGTTCGCAGATTATAAATGTTGTTTTTTTATGGGGTGTTGAATATCGGTTATATCGTAAACAGCAATATCAGGATAGTTCTTGGATAGAGGCTTTTAAAGAAATATCAGTCAAAAATTAGAAAGGAAGAGGTTATACTTTAGAAATTCATTGTATATAGGTATTGTTTAGTTTTTGTTCTTAATTTACG
>JBFMBJ010000046.1:0-8928 GCA_040755235.1 Candidatus Omnitrophota bacterium | reverse complement strand
AAATTCCTAAACTACCTCCCAGAGATTCTGTAAATTAATAATTCTCTTGAGATAATTAAATAAGGGTTATATAATATCTGTTTAAAGTATGATTTATGGATAACAATAAAAGAGTAGTTATAACAGGGATAGGCATAATAAGCTCCAATGCCATAGGAATAAAAAACTTTAGTAATGCTATTTTTAATGGCATCTCTGGGATTAAGTCGATTTCTTCTTTTGATACATCGGATTTCAAAGTTAAAACCGCAGGCGAGATTAATAATTTCAAACCAGAAGAATTTTTGGGGCAAAAAGGATTGCGTACGCTTGATCGCAGTACAAAATTAATTTGTTCTGCGGCTAAGTTAGCTTTGGATGATGGTGGACTTGAAATTACAGAAAATAATACTTATGATACAGGTGTAGTAGTTGCAACTACACTTGGCCCGGTTAAAAGTATTTGTGACTTTGATAAAGATGCAACAGTCGATGGGGTGCGTTACGTCAATCCAGCATTTTTTCCAAATACAGTTATAAATTCACCTGCAAGTCAAGTTTCTATTAAATTTAATATAAAAGGTTTTAATACAACTATCTCTAACGGTTTTTCTGCTGGGTTAGACGCGATTAACTACGCCAGTAATTTTATTAAATTAAACAGGGCAAAAACTATTTTGGTTGGTGCAGTAGAAGATTTTTATGCACAGGTCTTTATTGGTTTTTATAAAAGTGGTTTATTGGCGGGCCTGGGTTCTGGGTTAGAATTATCCTGTCCATTTGATAAGCGTAGAAACGGCATGATCTTAAGCGAAGGTTCGTGTGTTTTAATTTTAGAAGACTTAGATTCAGCTTTGAATAGAAATGCTAATATTTATGCAGAGATTTTGGGTTACGGTATGAGTGATTATAACTTAGAGATTAAAGATGCAATGCAAGTTGCTTTAGAAAAATCAAATATTAAAACCGACAAAATTGATTATATTTGTGCAGGTGCAAATTCCATGCAAGATTTAGATTACAAAGAAACACTTGCAATAAAAGAATTATTCGGTAAAAATATATCTAGACAAAAAGTGAGTTCCATAAAATCCATGGTAGGGGAGTGTTTTAGTGCAAGTTCTACTATACAGGTAGCAGCTGGTCTGTGTGCGATTAAAGAACAAATGATTCCTGCCACTATTAATTATCAAGAAAAAGATTTAAGATGTGATTTGGACTATGTTACGAATAAAGCAATTAGTTATAAAGTAGAAAATGTTTTGATAAATGCCTTGGGCCCAGCTAATTGTAGTTATGCTTCAAGTTTGGTAATTTCTAAATTTAATAATTAAGATGATTTTAAAAGATAAAGTCGCAGTTGTAACTGGTGGTTCTCGTGGAATTGGCCGGGCAATAACCTTGATGTTAGCCAAGGAAGGCGCAAAAGTAGTTTTTACTTATCTAACAAGTAAAAAAGAAGCGGATAGCTTGGTTAGGGAGATAAATAATTTTGGCGGCAAAGCCATTGCGCTAGAAATAGATATTAGAGATTTCGAAAAAACAAAATTGTTAATAGAAAAAACAAAAGAAACTTTTGGCACTTTAGATATCTTAGTAAATAATGCAGGTATTGTAAAAGATAAAGCCTTGATGCTTATGTCGAAAGAAGATTGGTCGGATGTTTTAGATACTGATTTAAATGGAATTTTTAATGTAACACGAAATGCAATTATAACTTTCTTGAAACAGAAAAGTGGTAAAATAGTTAATATTACTTCTATTACTGGTATTGTGGGAATGGCGCGTCAGACAAATTATGCTGCAGCAAAAGCAGGTATTATTGGTTTTACAAAAGCATTAGCAAAAGAAGTAGGAAATTATAATATAAATGTTAATGCAGTTGCACCTGGTTTTATCGAAACAGATATGATTAAAGATTTTAAGGAAGAATACAAAAGTCGGATTAAAGAAAATATTCCGTTACAACGGCTTGGAGCAACAGGAGAAGTAGCAAACGCTGTAAAATTTTTATTAAGTGATGCAGGAGATTATATTACAGGGCAGGTAATTGTGGTTGATGGCGGCTTATCCATAAAATAATTTTTTAGGAGGTAAGATGCAGGATATAGAAAATGAGATTAAGAATTTAATTGCTGAAATTATTGAAAAAGATCCTTCTGAAATTAATCCTGAGGCAAGATTTATCGAAGATCTGGGGGTAGATTCGATGATGGCGTTGGAGATTTTGGCTGGCATTGAAAAAAAATATAAGATTTCAATTCCAGAAGAAAAATTACAGGAATTAAGAACACTTAGCCAAACAGTCTTAATAGCTAAAGAATATTTAGATAAAAAATGATGACTAAACAGCTTAATATAGAAGAAATTCAAAAAATCCTTCCGCAGCGCTTTCCATTTTTAATGATTGATAGGGTTTTAGAATTAAAACCCAAAGAAAAAATTATAGCCCTTAAAAATGTTTCTGTTAATGAAGAATATTTTGTAGGTCATTTTAAGGGTAATCCGATTATGCCCGGAGTCTTGATTATCGAGGCGATGGCACAGGCTTCAATAATTTTATTTAGTTATGGTATAGATTCAGCTAGTGATAAAAATTTAAATTATTACTTAGGTTCTACAAAAATAAGATTTTTACATCCAGTAAAACCTGGTGATCAGTTAGAGATTCTCATTGAGCCGATAAAAATAATTTCAAATGCTGCTATTGTAAAGACAAGTGTAAAAGTTTCGGGTAATGAAGTAGCTAGTGGTGAGCTTAGTTTTGTTGCTAAAGAAAATGAATAGGCTAAAAGAAAAAAGAGTAGTTATCACTGGCCTTGGGGTAGTGTCTTCGATTGGTATCGGTAAAGCGGATTTTTGGAATAATTTAATTAATGGGAAATCAGGAATTAGTGAAATTTCTTCTTTTGATACATCTGAATTTTCTAATCATTATGGCGGAGAAATAAAAAATTTCAATGCCGAAGATTTTGTCGATAAATTTAAAATTAATAAGTTTAATCGCGCGTATTGCCTGGCAACTGCAGCAGCGAAATTAGCATTATCCGATGCAAAATTAGATACGAAAAATTTAGACACTAGAGAAATGGGGATTTGTTTTGGTACTACCATGGGCGAATCCGAGATTCTCAAAGAACTAAATGATAAATGGCTTTATTCTGGTATAGATGCGCTAAACCCAAACTTAATACCTCAATACCCCTGTAATTCAATTTCTTTAAATTTAGCCAAAGATTTTAGCCTTAAGGGTCCAAATTATGTTATTCCTACAGCTTGTGCTGCAGGTAACTATTCTATAGGTTATGCCTATGATTTGATAAGATTGGGTAATACAGAAATGATGATTGCTGGAGGTGCCGATGGATTTTCCAGGATTGCCTTTATCGGTTTTAATAGAATGTTTGCAGTCGCACCAAAAATTTGTCAGCCATTTGATAAAAATAGACGCGGCATGATGGTTGGTGAAGGGGCAGGCATGGTTATTTTAGAAACGTTAGAGAGTGCAGAAAAAAGAAAAGCAGATATTTATGCTGAGATCTTAGGTTATGGCTTAAGCGCTGACGCGCATCATATGACCGCACCCGAAGCAAATGGCATATCTCAGGCTATAAAAAAAGCTTTGAAAGAAGCTGATCTAAGACCAGAAGAAATAGATTATTTTAATGCTCATGGAACAGGAACATCGGCTAACGATAGAGAAGAGTGTCTTGCGATTAAAAATGTATTTGGTGGTTTTTATAAAAAGCTGCCGGTCAGTTCTATAAAATCAATGCTGGGACATACAATGGGTGCAGCTTCAGCCATTGAAACCGTAGCTGTTAGTTTAGTGGTTAAACACGATATTATCCCGCCAACAATTAATTATGAAACACCCGATCCTGATTGTGATATTGATTGCGTCCCAAACATGTCTCGTCAGAAAAAAGTTAATATTGCCTTGAATAATGCTTCTGCTTTTGGTGGCAATAACGCCTGCCTTGTATTAAAAAAATTTAATAATTAAAATTAATTTTTTATTTTTTGTGTTATAATAAATTCTTAATATGACAGAAAATAATTCCAAGAAATATAATTTTTTTCTCCAAGGCACAACCGATAAGGCAGTACTTTTAATTCATGGCATTACCGGAACTCCTTCAGAGATGCATCATTTGGCCAAGGCCTTACATAAAAAAGGTTTTAGTGTTTTATGTAATATCTTACCGCGCCACGGGGATACCCTGGGTGAACTAAAGAAAGTTACGTGGAAAGAGATAGAAGAAGCTTGTATCCGCGATTTAAAATTTCTTAAGGAAAAATATCCGAAGGTATTTGTCGGCGGGCTTTCTATGGGTGCTTTGATGAGTGTGCATTTGGCTTATAAGTTTCCTCAAGATATTGTAGGCATTATTGCTTTAGCACCAACTTTATTTTACGATGGATGGGCTTTACATAAAGGTAAAGTTTTAATGAATATAGCTTGGCATATCCCAATTTTAAGAAACATGATAGATATTCGAGAGAGTTGGCCATATGGCCTTAAAGACGAATACTTTAGAAAATATATTGAAAGATTCTATAAAAACGCTAAAGCTTGCGAATTTGATAATAAAGTACTTTTATTTGGTAGTCCGTTTTTCCCGTTAGTTTGTCTTTACCAACACCATAAATTTAGTAAAGTTGCAAAGAAAGAGATTCCTTTTGTAAAAAATCCAATCATTATCATTCATGCCAAAGAAGATGATATGGTAAGCATTAACAATGCCCAATATTTATATGATAATATAAATTCTCAAGATAAGTCTCTGATTATTTTAGAAGATAGTTATCACATGATTACTATTGATAATGAGAAAGATAAAGTAGCTCAAGAAACAATTAATTTTTTAAACAAATTTTAATATGGATTACGATGTTGTTATAATTGGCTCAGGAGTTGGGGGCTTGGTAAGCGCGCTTAAGCTTTCCGCAACTGGCAAGCGAGTACTTGTTTTAGAAAAACAATCTATACCTGGAGGCATAGCTACAAGTTTTAAAAGAAAAGGATTCAGTTTTGAGGCAGCTTTACACATTATAGATGCTCTCGGGCAAGATGGTGAAATTAGAAAATTTCTAGACGAATATGGCGTTAGCCAAAAGATTGAATACGTAGATTTTAAAGAATTTGGCCGAGTGATATATCCAGAACATGATTTTATTGTTAAAAATGATTTTGAATCCTTAAGAAATTGGCTAAATTATAATTTTCCCCAAGAAAAAATAGGTATAGACGTATTTTTTAAAGAAATAAATAAATTTTATAAAGAATTTGATTACTTTGTGGGTTCAAATATGCCTTTATGGCTTAAACTTTTTATTTCACCGATAATTTATCCAAATATCATAAGGACATCTTGTATGAATTTGGAACAATTCATTACAAAGAAAATCAAAGACAAAAAATTACGTTCCATTATTGGCACTATTTGGGGTTTTATCGGGTTACCGCCATCAGAAATTTCTGCTTTTTATTTTTTGATTATTTTGAGAGGTTATTGGGGAGAAAAAACATCGTTTGTTAAAGGCGGTTTTAGTAAACTGTTTAATGCAATGGCTGATAAGATTAAAGAGTATGGTTCAGAAGTAAGATTTAATACTATTATAACCCAGATTATTACCGAAGATGGAAAGTGCATAAAAGCAGTACGTACGAATAAAGGAGAAGAGTTTGGGACTAAAACAATAATTTCTAATGTTAATGCTATTGATACGCTTACCAAGTTTATTGATTGTGATGCGCTAAAGCAAGAATATTTAAAAAAGTTATCTTCAATGCAAAAATCGCTTTCTGCTGTAATTGTTTATTTAGGGTTAAATGTGCCAGCTAAGGCATTAGGTATAAACTATCCTTTGATTTCTTTAAATCTAGATTATGGTCATGATAAGGCATACCAAAATGCTGTATCTAGTAATTATAAAGATTGCAATTTAGCTATAATTGATCATTCACAATTAGATCATAGCCTTGCGCCATCGGGAAAATCCACAATATGTATTATGAGTTTAGCTAATTATGCTGATTGGGATAATTTAACAGAAGAAGAATATCAAAAAAAGAAAAAAGAATTAGGAGATATAATCGTAGCAAATCTCGAAAAATATTTTTCGGGATTATCAAAACATATCGAGGTTATTGAGGTGGGTACTCCAAAAACCATAGAACGTTATGCCGCGCTTCCTAGGGGCGCAATTTATGGTTTCGATGAAACAGTTGGACAATCAAGCATTAATCGCCTGCCCCAAAAAACAAAAATCAAAGGGTTATTTTTGGTTGGGGCTTGGACAACGCCAGGGCCTGGAGTACACGGATGTTTTGTTTCAGGAGTAGATGCTGCAGAACTAGCATCAAATTTTTTAAATGAAGATACAACTTATGGAATAAAATGACATAAGTTGTATATCTGAATTTACCCCGCACCAATTTTTGTAATTGTGTGGGAAGTGGGAAATAGAAAGTGGTGGTGAAAATAATTAGTAATCTTATCTCTAATGCTTTTTCAAAAATTGGTGCGGGGTTTAATTCGCAGACGGCTCCGCCTACAATTTATATCATCTACGTTCTATAAATTGTCTGCTTATTAGAAAAGGAGGGAAATATGCATAAAAAAATATTTTTTTGTTTTTTGACGAGCATATTTTTTATATCTATATGCTCGCTAGTTTTTGCTGATGTCCCTAAAGCAGTAAAAGCAAAACACGCAGATAAAAATAAAGATGGAGTTATTACTTATAGAGAAATACGTACAGAAAAAAGATGGGAACGCCGTCATGATATCAAAGTAAATACCTGGTGGGAGTCGCGCGCAGATATAAATAAAAATGGCATTATTGAATCTGGTGAACTAGCTAATTGGAAATTGATAGAGAAAAGACATATTGATTTAAATCACAATGGCGTAATTGATGCTAAAGAGATAAGAATGTGTTGGAAATATGCACCTTCTAGAGTTAACACTCTCTTAGAAAAAAGATATGACAAGAATAATAATGGCTGGCTTGAACCAAGCGAAGCAAAAGAATTGTTTAAAGATAAATATGAAATAATTACCACTAATGGTAAGGCAGTAGTTAATACCGAAATCGAATACGAATATGATACAAATGGCGATGGGATCATTGATATTAAAGAAGCCGAATTTATCAAAGAAGATTTAGATTAAAATGGGCATAGCCACGGTTTTATTTATTGCATTAGGTCTATCTCTGGATTGTTTTGCGGTATCTATTACTAGCGGCATAGCTATAAAAAATCTAAAAATTAACCATGCTTTAAAAATTGCCCTATTCTTTGGATTATTCCAGGCAGTTATGCCGGCTATAGGCTGGTTTGCAGGTTTGGGTTTAAAGGGTTTTATGTCTCGTTTTGATCATTGGGTAGCCTTTTGTTTATTAAGTATTGTTGGCCTTAAAATTATTTATGAAGCCAGAAGAATTGATTCAGGAAAAATTACCAATCCGCTAAATATTTATGTTTTATTAATGTTATCTGTGGCTACAAGTATCGATGCCTTGGCTGTAGGGCTTACCTTTGCGTTTTTAAAAATTTCTATTGCTACTCCTATAATAATAATCGGAACAATAACATTTCTATTATCATTTTTAGGAATATTTATCGGTAATAAAATAGGGCATTTTTTCGAAGAAAAGATAGAAATTATCGCAGGTTTTATTTTAATTGGTATAGGACTAAAGATACTTTTAGAGCATTTGTTTTAGGATATGGCTATAAAAAAGCAAAGAGGAGTCTTTGTTCAAAGGCCCCTCTTAGGAGGTGATAAACCTCAATGGCTTTCGCTATGTCCTACCTCCATGGCTTTTTGAAATCTTGTAAAGAAAGTATGGCATAAAAAAATATATAATCAATGCCAAAAAGCTGTTTTTTAGAAAGCGTTTTCTCGCCCACTATTATCTTGACCTGTCAAAAATTGTAATATAAGATATTATAATAAGTTACATAATTAAAGATATTTTTAATCCCTAACTAGAAAAAGCGCATGTTAGAAAAAAATTTATATGACCATCTCTTAACGACTATTTCAAAAGAAAAATGGCAGAGAATCGGCTTAAAAAGAAGAGCAGGGATTCTTGCGCCATTGTTTTCTATCTATTCTAAAAGAAGCCTAGGCGTGGGGGATTTAGAGGATTTAAAATTATTAATTGATTGGTGCAATAAAACAAGTCTTTCGATAATTCAGCTTCTTCCCATGAATGAATTGGGCCCTATTTTTTGTCCCTATGATTCAATAAGTTCTTTTGCCTTAGAGCCTGTTTATATCGCAATAGAAAAAATACCCGGAGTAAATGAAGGCTTTATTAAACAAAAAGTCGAAAAATTAAAAAAAGATTTCCCAGTTACAAAATCCTACGTTGATTACCATGTAAAAAAAGAGAAACTAAATATACTTTGGGAGATATTTCAGGAAGAAGATTACCAGAATTCTAAAGAATTAAAAAATTTTCAACAAGAGAATATTTATTGGATAAATGATTTTGCATTATTTAAAGCATTAAAGGACTATCATCAAGGAAATGCTTGGTATGATTGGGAAGAGGGCTATAAAAATAGAAATAAACTCGCGTTAGAAAATTTTTATAGAGAAAATGAATTAGCAATTAATTTTCAAATTTGGTTACAGATGCAGTTATATAAACAGTTTAAAAATGTTAAAGATTACGCTATTAAAAGAAAAGTTTTTATTAAGGGAGATTTGCCGATTTTAGTCTCTCGTGATAGCGCTGATGTTTGGGCGCACCAGGAATTCTTCAAACTAGAATTTGCAAGCGGAGCACCTCCAGATATGTATACTGCTTTGGGTCAGCGTTGGGGTATGCCTACCTATAATTGGCAGACTATTGCGCAAGATGACTACAAATATGTTAAAGAAAAACTTAAGTATGCAGAAAATTTTTACGATATCCTGCGTATAG
>JBFMBJ010000045.1:0-8932 GCA_040755235.1 Candidatus Omnitrophota bacterium | reverse complement strand
GTACTACCTTAGCTTTTTTACGTTCTTTTTGGCTGACTGAGGCAATACTGATACCAAATTTTGCTAAAACTCCGGCTATTTTTGCTAAAACTCCTGGTTCATCTATAGCCATAAAGCGAATATAATATCGCGATTGAATTTCATCAATATTACGAATATTCTTTATTTCTGGATCGCTTACAATATTTAAAGTTGATCTAAATAAACCAGCCTTTATATCTTTCGTTAAATCCACCAGATCGCTAATTACGGCGGAAGCAGTAGGCATTTGTCCTGCACCACGGCCGTAAAATAATAAATCACCCACCAAGTCTCCAGAAATATAAATAGCATTAAAACTATCTCTGACTTGTGAAAGTAAATTACTCTTAGGTAACATCGTTGGATGTACCCTCACCTCCAGCTCATTATTTTCTTTTTTTGCAATAGCTAATAATTTAATAGTTAGGCCTAATTCATTTGCATAGCTTACATCGAGACTAGAAATATTTGTAATTCCTTCCACAAAAACATCTTTAAAGCTTACAAATTTACCGAATGCTAAATAGGTTAAGATTATTAATTTATGTAGTGAATCTATGCCCTCAATATCAAATTTTGGATTTTTCTCTGCAAATCCCTTTTTTTGCGCTTCACGAAGCGCCTCTGCAAAATCCATATTATTTTGACTCATGTTAGAAAGTATAAAATTTGACGTGCCGTTAACGATCCCAAATAAACTATTGATTTTATTAGCTACCAGGCCTTCTCTCAAAGATTTTATAATTGGGATTCCTCCTCCAACAGCTGCTTCAAAATAAATATTTTTTGAACATGCGCGTGCGGTATTAAAAATTTCAATTCCATCTTGGGCCAACAATGCTTTATTAGCAGTAACAACATGTTTCCCTTTTCTTAAGGCCTCGATTATAAATTCTTTTGCTGGATGAATCCCTCCAATTAATTCTATAACTACATCTATCTGTGGATCTGATATAATTTCATTCGGGTTAGTAGTTACAACAGATGGATCTAGTTTTAAATTTTTTATTTTACTTAAATCTTTATCACAGGCTTTTTTTAGAGATAATTCTATCCCTAGCTTTTTTTTAAAAAAGTTCTTACGTTCTTTTAATATCTTTACAACGCCGCTGCCAATAACTCCTAAACCTATAAGGCCAATATTAATCTTTTTCATTTATCTATCTCCGTGCTTTTATTCCAAGCTTTATGATTTTTTCTTTAAGTAATAAGCTACTGTTTCATCAAGTGCTTTTTTACATACATCATTGAATTCAATGAAATTTAATCTCGTATCATAAATAAGATCTTTGATAATTTCCTTAGATTCCAAAACCTTGGCTATTAAATGTATCTTTTCCGAAACAAAAGGTAATCGTATTTCTATCGCTAATAACGTTCCTGGATGGAACTTGCGATTAGTGGTTAACAACATACCTCCCAGGCTTACATTTTTTGTTTGGCTTATATCAATATTATCTATTTCTTCATAAACACGGTAAGAAACAACAAATCGGCCATTTACTCTAGGATGTTTTCTTCTCTCTACGCCTGGATAACTCATTTTATCCTCCCTTCAATCTCTTAGCAAAGTCGGGGCGGACGGACTTGAACCGTCGACCTCTTGAACCCCATTCAAGTGCTCTAATCCAAACTGAGCCACGCCCCGTAAAATCTATTTTCCTTCTTCTTTTCTTCTTCGTGTCATTAAATCATTGACTGCTTTTAAAGGATTTTTGTTTTTATAAAGCACCGAATAAACCTGATTTGTAATTGGCATATCAACTTTATATTTTCTAGCTAATTGATAAACTGATTTTGTAGTCAAGATACCTTCGGCTATCATTTGCATATTTTTTAATATTTCTTTAATAGTTTTTCCTTTGCCGATTTGCTCACCCACGTATCTATTACGGCTATAAATGCTTGCGCAAGTGGTAACTAAATCACCCAAGCCACTTATTCCATTAAAGGTTTCTGGTTTTGCGCCCATTGCTTTTCCTAAGCGCTTAATTTCCACAAGGCCTCTAGTTAATATAGCTGCCTTTGTATTTGTTCCAAAACTAAGGCCATCAGATATGCCACAAGCAATAGCAATAACGTTTTTAACCGCGCCCCCTAACTCAACGCCTCTTATGTCAGAATTTATATAAATTCTGAATCGAGATGTATTAAAAATATTTTGTAATTCTTTTGCTAAAGTTAGATTTTTTGATGCAATAACTGCAGTTGTAGGAATACCAACTGCGACTTCGTGAGCAATTGTCGGCCCGGATAAAACTGCTAATTTTAAATTTGCCCCTAATTCGTCTTTAATTATATCAGAAACTAACATCAAAGTATTATTTTCGATACCTTTCGCAACGCTTAGAATAATTTTATTTTTTAGATCAAATATTCTTAAGCGTTTTACTGTTCTTCTTATAAATTGCGATGGAACTGCCAAAACGATTATGTCAACAACGGTTACGACCCCTGATAAATTAGAGGTAATCTTAATACTTTTCGGTATTTTAATGCCAGGTAAAAATTTAGCATTTATGCGTTTCTTTTTAAGCTCTTCTGTGTAATTTTTAAATGCACCCCATAAAGTTATATCAAATCCCTTTTTTGACAAAAGAATTGCTAATGTTGTGCCCCATCCCCCGTCACCTAAAATACCAATTCTATAATTTTTGCTAGATTTAGTTTTCATAAATTTTTATTTAAGATACTTGAGTCTATTCATAGGGTCTTCTTCTCGAGTAATAAATTTTACACCCACATTATAACTACCATCTTCTCGATTTTCAATTCTAACAACTTTACCAATAACGCCTCTTTGATAAATAAGACCTCTTCGCTCGAGTTCTTCGCAGATATGCAGTATTCCCCTATCAAAACAAAGCCAAAGAATATTATTTATTTCAACTTTATCTTTCATATTACAAAGTAGTCCCGCTTGGCTTATATTGCTAATATAGCCTTGAAGTAATCTAGATAAAGTTTCTTCTTTACAGACTTTATATGTAAGCGGAGTAACAAATTCGAGTCTTTCAAATTCTCTACGTTCTAATTGGTTATTAATTGGCTCCATTTTAATTTTTAAGTTTTTAATGCGAGTGGATTAGATTTATTAGTTCTAAGTTTTGCTAAATCCCAAACATAATCATAAAGATGAAGGCCTTTACTTACAGCAATTATCTCACCGTCACTAACACCGATTTCTTCTGCCATGTATTGCTTTACTAATTCTAATCCTCCTAAATTCGAAGGAAAACCTCCCCATAAGTCCCAAGAGCGAAAATACAATATAAAATGTAGTTTTCCATAACGAATACGTGTATCAATAATCCTCAAGCATGGCGGATCAATTAATTTTATATCTGAGGGCATACCAATTTCCATTGTTGCTTGATTTGTACCAGAACCTTTTTCTTTATAAAGTTTTATTACCTCTTCTATTTGATTTACTTTTAAAGGTAATTCTTTAATCATTTCTTTTCCATCAACGTGCTGCGCAACTTTAACTTTTGGATCAACCAATCTTTCTCCATAAGTATAATCTTCTGTTTCAGTTTTTGTACCAGTTAATAAATACGCTAAGTACCCTTGGATATAATCCATGTCTGTTGGTGCAGGAATGCTCATGCCTTCAGGAATTATCGGTATAATTTGATGAGAAGGTTTTTTGATTCTTACGACTGCGAAATCAAATTCAAGGCGTTTTTGTCCTTCGTAACTACCTTTAGTGATAGTATAGACATGGCCTTTATCGAGGATGGCACTTATTGTTTGAAACCAGGCATCGTCTAAATCAAAAGCATCTATAAAAACCGGTTCTAAAAATTCTCTTTCCATTTTTATTTTTTGTTTTTTCTACTAATAACTATTAACTATAAACTATTTACTGAAATTGGAGCGGGTGACGGGAATCGAACCCGTATGACGAGTTTGGAAAACTCGGATTCTACCATTGAACTACACCCGCAAATAAACTCAAAATTGAAAGTGCAAAACGCAAAATTAAAATGCAAAATTCAAAGTTTTTATAAACTTTATGTTTTAATCTTCTGTTTTGCGTTTTTCGCTTTGCACTTTACGCTAAAATGGTGGGCAGGAGAGGATTCGAACCTCTGAAGCACAAGTGCAGCAGATTTACAGTCTGCCCCCTTTGGCCACTTGGGTACCTACCCGCAAATAAACGTAAAACTCAAAACGCAAAGCGCAAAACTTAAAAATTTTACATTTTAACTTTACACTTTTCGCTTTACACCTTACGTTTCTTTCTGGAGCCGGCGAGAGGAATCGAACCCCCGACCCGCTGTTTACAAAACAGCTGCTCTGCCTACTGAGCTACGCCGGCAAACATCAAAGAACTTTTTTAAAGGCTAGCGGTATTTTTTCTAAAATATCTGATGCACTCATCGCGTATTGAGACTTTTGTTTTGCAGCTAAATCTCCAGCCAAACCGTGTAAATAAACCCCAAGTTTAGCCGCATTAAAAGCCGTTAGCCCTTGTCCTAAAAAAGAAGCTATCATCCCGGTTAAGACATCGCCTGTACCACCTTTTGACATTCCAGGATTTCCGGTATGATTTATATAAATTTTTCCTTCGGGACTGGCAACAATTGTTTTATACCCCTTTAGGACTAAAGTTATATTATATTTTCTTGCAAATGATTTGGCAATATTAATTCTATCTTTTTTAATTTTTTCTATACTCATGCCGCTAAGTCTAGACATTTCACCTAAATGAGGAGTAAAAATTTTCGTCGCTCCTCGTTCATCGCTCGTCGTTCGCAACAAATCTAAATATCCCGCTAAGGCATTTAATCCATCTGCATCAATAACCATAGGTTTATGAATATTAGATACAATTTTTCTAATTAATTTCTGAGTTATTGAATTCCTTGAAAGCCCGGGACCCAAAGCAATAATGTCTATTTTTGATATAAACTTTTTAATCTTTTGATAGGCTTTTAGAGCTAATGTCTGTTTTTTAGTTTCTTCCAGAGGTTTTGTCATTATTTCAACTATTCTTTTTGCAACAATATTATTTAGACTCTTTGGTATACCTAACGTTACCAGCCCTGCCCCAGAGTATGTCGCTCCTTGCGCACATAAAATTGCAGCACCTGTAAATCCAAGCGAACCAGCTAATACAAAAATATGCCCAAAATCACCTTTTTGCGAATCAAGTTTTCTTTTTGGAAGCAATGCTTGAATTTCTTTTTTAAGCATTTATTTTACTAAAATTGCTGTTCCGACAGCATAATTCTTTGTGTGCGATAAACTAATAATAATTTTTTTAATATGTTGTTTTTTCTTTAAAATCATTGCTTTATCGTGTAATTCTACGACGGGTTTTCCATTTTTTTCATTTAAAATTTCGATATTCTTCCATTCTACATTAAGGCCGTTATCGCCACCAAAAGCTTTATACACCGCTTCCTTAGCCGCAAAGCGCGCAGCAAAATGCTGATATTTAATTTTTCTGTTTGTAGCATATTCTATTTCTCGCTCGGTAAAGATTTTTTTTAAGAAAGGACTACCCCATTTCTTAAGTGCTTGTTCAATTCGCTTTATTTCAACGATATCTACACCTAAACCTTCAACCATTTTATATTAACTCCAAGATTTCTTTTACTGCCCTCCCCAGACCAACAAAGAGACTGCGGCAGATTATAGAATAACCAATATTTAATTCTTTAATTCCTTTAATCCGGGAAATTAGTTTTACATTTTGATAATCAAGGCCGTGCCCGGCATTCACACCTAAACCTAAATTTATAGCATATCTAGTTGCTTTTCCTAAATCTCTTAGATTTTTTTTATATTCTAATTTATTTTTTGATCCAGCGTATTTGCCCGTGTGTAACTCAATAAATTCCGCGCCTGTTTCATAAGCTGCTTTAATCTGTTTTTTAATCGGGTCGATAAAAAGGCTAACTAAGATACCTTTTTTTTGAAGCCGGATAACCACTTTTTTAATTTTTTGCTTATTTTTAACTACATCCAGTCCACCTTCAGTGGTTAATTCCAATCTTTTTTCTGGAACCAGTGTTGCCTGATTTGGTTTTAATTTTAAGCAAATATTTACTATATCCGCTGCTATTGACATCTCTAGATTAAGCCGTATTTTAATATTTTTCTTTAAATCAAATAAATCCTTGTCTTGTACGTGCCTGCGGTCTTCTCTTAAGTGCACTACTATGCTATCTGCGCCTGTTTTTTCTACAATTTTTGCAGCTCCTACTAAATCTGGAAAATTTCCACGACGTAATTGTCTTAGGCTTGCGACATGATCGATATTAACTCCTAACTTAAGCATTTTAATTAAATTTATTTATCTCACCGCTTACATATAGCCAGGTTAATATCGCTAAAAATAGTGAAGCTAATTTTATCCAGAAATTACCAACCAATATTTTTTTTATTTTATCTTTCATCGAGTTAGAAAAATTCCCTTCTTCTGTAAGTATGACCTTTTAAAAACAAGTTTTCCCCGTTATAATGCAAATTTCTAAGGGGATTTATTTTCCTGGTTTTTTGAAAAATTCTTTTAGTTTATTCAAAAACCCGTCATTATTTAAATTTTGATATAATCTTCCTTCGACGCAAATAGAAACGCTCCCTGTCTCTTCAGAAACTATAATAGCTATAGCATCAGTTTCTTCCGTTAATCCAATTGCTGCCCTGTGTCTTGTACCTAACATCCTATCTAAGCCCGGTCTATCAGTTAAAGGAAAAAAAGCACTTGCAAAAGTAATGCGGCCTTGCTGAATAATCAATCCGCCATCATGTAAGATACTTGAAGGATGAAATATCGCCTCAATTAACTCTTGTTTAATCTTACTATCCATAAAAAGGGCATTTTCTGTATAGGCCTTAAGCTGATCCTCTCTTTCAATAACTATAAGTGCACCGATTTTTTTACTAGCTAAAACATTACAGGCATTTATAATTTCTTTAAACATCTCTTCGATTTCTTCTTCTTTAAGTGTCAAATTAAAAAGATGGCGCTGACCTAAGCGCGCAAGTCCTTGTCTAATTTCGGGTTGAAAAATGATTAAAAGCGCAATTACTGATATAGCAAATAACTTTGTTAATAACCAATCAAGGGTATAAAGCCCTACTTTCTGAAAAATTAAGAAAGATAAAAATATAACAATTATGCCTCGTAAAACCTGTAAGGCACGTGTGCCTTCAAAAAAAAGCATAATTCGATAAAAAACAAACCATAAAATAAGAATTTCAATAATTGGTTTCCAAATATGTAAAAAATAAGTAAGCATTTTATTTAATCTAGTATAGAATTACAGATTTTAGATACTTGTTTGATTTCTTTAACATCATGAACTCGCAAAATATTTGCACCATTTGCAATAGACAGGCTAACACTAGCTGCAGTTCCGAAAATTCTTTGCCGAGGATTTTCTATTTTTAATAATTTACCGATAAAAGATTTTCTCGATGGTCCAACTAAAATCGGATAACCTAAAACCTTAAATTCTCTTAATCTTTTTAAAATTTCTAAATTATGTTCTAAGGCCTTTCCAAACCCAATACCCGGATCAATAATAATTTTATTTTCACTTACACCTATATCAATAGCAAATTTAATTCTTGTTTTTAAAAATTCTATTATTTCTTCAATAACCGAATTATAAATAGGATTTTTTTGCATTGTCAATGGACTGCCTTTCATATGCATAATCACAACACCTGCTTTATATTTAGCAATAATTTTAGCCATTTTTGCGTTTCTTAAACCAAAAATATCATTTATAATCACAGCACCATTATCTAAGGCTGACCTTGCTACCTCTGGTTTATATGTATCAACTGAAATAGGAATTTTTATTTTTTTTGATAGTGTTTTTATAATAGGTACGACTCTTTTTATTTCTTCTTTTATTGAAATTGGTTTTGCTTCAGGTCGCGTAGACTCTCCTCCGATATCCAGAATATCCGCACCATTCTTTACTAAACTTTGGGCATAGTCAACTATTTCTGATATTCGATTTTTACATAAACCATCTCTACTAAAGGAATCAGGTGTTATATTAATAATTCCCATAATATAAGTGCGCTTACTTAAATTAAAATTATGTTTTCCTAAAACAATATTAAAATTATTTTTTTGATAATTATTTATGCTAGTAGTTAATTCTTTAGCTAAATTACTAAGGCCAAAAGGTTGTCTATGTAATTTGTAAATAAGTCGGTTAATTTGAGATAAATTCCCCATAATCAAGCAATCTGTTTTTTTCGTTTGTCCGGTTAAAGAACCTTTAGCTATTGCCACATCACCACCCAAAGAAAGCATTTCTTGTTTTAAAATATTGGCTGCGATATTAGAGATAGAATTTATTTTAACTAAACAGCTGATTGCCTTAGGCAGCATTATTTCAATACCGTAAGGATCAACTTTGATATCCTTTAAAATTTGTTTTATATTTTTAGCGTCAGTGATTTGGAGTATGCGCATAAAAATGCTTAAACTACGTCTTGTTTTTCTATACCGAGCAATTGCTTAACAGCCTCTCCATCCAATACTTCTTTTTCTAATAAATTACTTGAGAGTAATTTTAATTTATCTATGTTTTGTTCTAGTAAAATTTTGGCTTTGGAATATGCATCATCAACTATCTTTTTTACTTCTTCATCGATAATGCGCGCAGTTTCTTCGCTATAATTTTTTTCTTCCATAATATCCCGGCCTAAAAACACAAGGCCTTCACGTCTACCCAAGGTAATATTTCCTAACTTACTAGACATGCCAAATTGAGTAACCATGCGCCTGGCCATCGCGGTTGCTGTTTCTAAATCATTTTGTGCCCCAGTTGTGACTTCATTTAAATTTATCTCTTCTGAAACCCTTCCGCCTAACATTAATGAGATTTCTGTCACCAATTGACTTTTTGTCCAATAATGTTTATCCTCCAAA
>JBFMBJ010000044.1:0-8985 GCA_040755235.1 Candidatus Omnitrophota bacterium | reverse complement strand
CAATTAAATCAATACAGCGCTCATCGATTATAAGCTCTAATTGATCAACTTCACTATCTTTATCTATAACTTCTTGGGCCATATTTTTATCACGATTTTTTAAAGCCTCTATAGATTTGTGTATTGCATCTTGAGCAAAGACGGCCATTTTTAAAATTTCTTTGTTTAATTCTTTCAGTTCTTCATCAAAATGTCTTTCCATCTTTTTCTCCTTTAATGAAACCACAACTTATATTCATTCCGCTCCATAAGTTTTGGTTTCACTCAATTATCCGTATCTACCAGTAATATAATCTTCTGTCCTTTTATCTTTTGGTTTAGTAAAAACATCTGAAGTACTAGCAAATTCTATTAATTCTCCTAAAAGCATAAAACCAGTATCATCTGAAACGCGCGCTGCCTGTTGCATATTATGCGTAACGATAACAATTGTATAATCTTTTTTTAATTCTTGCATTAATTCTTCTATTTTTAAAGTAGCAATTGGATCTAAGGCAGAACATGGTTCATCCATTAATAAAACTTCTGGTTGTACTGCAACTAGGCGTGCGATACAAAGCCTTTGCTTTTGCTCTAAAGATAAAGCTAATGCTGATTTGTTAAGCTTATCTTTCAGTTCATCCCATAACAAAACTGATTTCAAACTATTTTCAACTACTTCATTTAATTTATTCTTATCATACATATGATGCACCCTTGGTCCAAAAGCAACATTTTCAAAAACCGATAAGGGAAATGGATTTGGTCTTTGAAAAACCATACCAATTTTTTTGCGCATCGTTACTAAATCGGTTTTTGTATCTAATATATTTTCTCCATCTATTAAAACCTGGCCTTTTGTTTTTACATCCTCAATTAAATCATTCATGCGGTTAAAAACTCGAAGCATTGTTGACTTACCACAGCCCGAAGGGCCAATAATTGCTGTAATTCTTTTTTCTTCAAAGCCTGCATTAACATTCTTTAAAGCATGAAAATCACCATACCATAAATTTAGATCTTTAACTTCTATTTTAACCATAAAATTTAGCCAAATTTTCCAGTTATATAATCGTTAGTTCTTTTATCAAGAGGCGCAGTAAATATTTTTTCGGTATTATCTATTTCAATAAGTTCTCCCATTAAAAAAAATGCTGTTCGATCGCCAACTCGCGCAGCTTGCTTGGTGTTATTTGTAACTAAAACAATGGTGTAATCTTTTTTCAACTTAATCATTGCCTCTTCTACCTTTGCTGTAGAAATTGGATCAAGCCCAGAACATGGCTCGTCAAATAAAATCACTTCTGGCTTAACCGCTAAAGTTCTTGCAATACATAGACGTTGTTGCTGACCGCCAGAAAGTTTCAATGCCGACATACCAAGCCTATCCTTTACTTCTTCCCATAAATAACTAGCCTTCAGGGTTTCTTCCACAATTGCCGATAGTATATTTTTATTATTAATTCCCTGCATCCGTGGACCGTAAGCAATGTTTTCAAAGATTGATAATGGCAGTGGCATGGGAAGCGCAAAAACCATGCCCACACTGCGACGCAATTTTAAAATATCTATTCTATAAATATCTTCGTTGTTTAAGAAAACTTTTCCGTTAAATTTATAATAAATATTTAAATCGTTCATCCGATTAAGAGTCCTTAAAAATGATGTTTTGCCGCTATTTGCCGGACCAATAACACTTAAGATTTCATTAGGTTCTACATTTAAATTTAAATTACGAAGCGCATAAATAGAATCAAACCAAATATTCAGATTTTCTATTCTTATTTTAAAATTATTTTTTACCATTTTTTCTTTTTTCTGAATTTTGCCCTGATTACAACGGCGATTAAATTTACACCCAAGACTAGCATCATTAAAACTAGCGCTGTGCCATAGCGCGTTTCTAATTTAATATTAGGAATTTGTGTAGAAATGATATATAAGTGGTATGGCAAAGCCATTACTTGATCAAAAATTGATTTTGGCAAATGTGGCAAATAAAATGCAGCTACCGTAAATAAAATTGGCGCGGTTTCTCCGGCAATTCTTCCAATACTTAAAATTGTTCCGGTTAAAATCCCGGGTAATGCATGCGGTAAAACAGAATGCCTTATAGTCTGCCATTTACTTGCACCTAAAGACAAACTTACCTCGCGAAATGACTGCGGAACACTTTTTAAGGCCTCCTGACTTGAAATAATAATTACCGGAAGTTGCATTATCGCAAGTGTCAGGCATCCTGCCAGAATAGAAACACCAAATTTTAAAAAAATCACAAATAAAGCTAAGCCAAATAAGCCATATACTATCGAAGGCACTCCAGCTAAATTCACGATTGCAAGCCGAATAATTCTGGTTAAAAGATTATCTTTTGCATATTCACAAAGATAAATTGCCGCAAGCAAACCAACTGGTAATGCTACAAATACCGCTCCTATAACTAAATAGATTGTTCCTAAAATTGCCGGGTAAATTCCACCTGCGCGCATTCCATTTATCGGCATTGTACTTAAAAATTGCCAATTTATGGCAGAGTAGCCATTTTTTACGATAACCACAATTACAAAACCAACGGGAATAATTACCAAAAGACTAGCCAAAAATAAAATTCCAAAAGCAATCTTCTCATTCACCCTTGGGTCAAATATTTTTTTAAGCATTATTTTTTATTCCGATGTAAAAATAAATCTGCAGTAAAATTAATCACAAAAGTTATAATAAATAAAACTATGCCAATGGCAAACAAAGAAAAATAATGTTCGCTTCCTTGAACTGTCTCACCCATCTCTGCAGCAATAGTTGCAGTCATTGTACGTACCGGCTGTAAAAATGTATGCGGAATTACTGCAGCATTACCGGTAATCATCATTACTGCCATTGTCTCACCAATCACCCGTCCAATACCAAGCATAACTGCTGCAATAATTCCAGGCAAAGCTGCTATTAAAATAACTCTGCGCATTGTCTGCCAACGCGTAGCCCCTAAAGCTAGCGCCCCCTCTTTATAAATACGCGGAACGCTATTTATCGCATCTTCTGAAATAGAAACGATTGTGGGCATAGCCATAAAAGCAAGCATTATCGCTCCCGATAAAGCAGTTAAACCTGTAGGAAGATTAAATATTTTTTTAATCCAAGGAACAAGAGTAATCATTCCCACAAATCCAAGAACAACGCTAGGTATAGATGCTAATAATTCTACTCCTGCTTTTAAAATATCCTTTATCCAAGTGGGAGCAATTTCTGCGATATAGAAAGCACAAGCCACGCCCAAAGGAACAGAGATTATGGTTGCGCCAAGCGTAACTATTAACGAGCCTAAAATCAAAGGTAGAATTCCAAAACGTGCAGGATCAGAGATGGGATACCAGAATTTGCCTAATAAAAAATCTTTAAGATGAATTGTTTTAAAAAAAGAAAGTCCTTCCTTTAAGAGAAAAGAAAATATTAGAATTACAAAAATTATTGAGGCAATACCGCAGATAAAAATTAAACGCTCAATAATAAATTCTTTAAATTTTTTTAACACAACACTCCTTAATTAATTTATTTTACCGGAACAAAATCTGTATCTTTTACTATTTTTTGACCCTCAGGAGAATAAACATAATCCATAAATTGCTTAATTACGCCCTCTGGCTCTCCTTTGGTGTACATATATAATGGTCGAGATATTGGGTAACTATTATTCTTTATAGTTGTAATTGTTGGTTCTATATAATTTGATTTTGTATCTTTTGCTACGGCAATTAATTTTTGTTCTCGGCTAATATAACCCATTCCGTAATAACCAACGGCATTTGGATTAAGGGCCACTTCATCAGCAATCGCCTGGCTCGATGGCATTAAAAGTGCATCAGGTGAAAATTCCTCAGGGCCTTTTTCATTCCCACGACGCAAAACATGTTCTTTAAAAAATACATGCGTCCCAGAATTAACCTCGCGAGATAAAATAACAATTTTTTTATTTTCTCCTCCTACTTCTTTCCAGTTTTTAATTGTACCCATAAAAATATTTCTTAATTGATCCAATGTCAGATTTTTTACGGGATTATTGGGATTAACAACCACGGCAATACCATCTAAGGCAACAATGTACTCAACTGGCTTTATACCTTTGGCCTGGGCAAGCTGCGTTTCTTTATCCTTCATTGAACGCGACGTCTCCGCAATATCACAGGTGCCATTAATTAAACTCGCTATTCCGGTTCCCGAACCACCTCCGGTTACGGCTACATTTATATTAGGATTTTTTTTAGAAAATTCTTCAGCCCAACCTTGCCCCAAATTAACCATGGTATCTGAACCTTTGATTTGGATAGATGACTTTGAAGTAGCTGCGTAAGAAAAATTAATCAAATAAAACAATGAAAGTATTATTAATATAAACAAATTATTTTTTTTAGTCATGACTTTATTTTCTCCTTATAATCATTATTATAAAAATTGTATTTTTTACAAAATCAAATTGGTAAGATATTTGATTGGCTTTAGCTACATAATACCAATAATAAATCATAAAATAACCTTGCTTATCTGTCAAGGAAAAAAGGCTTAATTTACTTATTACCACTTCATATTCCAATCAACTTGCAGGACATGATATGGCCTTGTATTGCCAAAGCCAAAATTCCCCTTCAAGTATTCATTATAGTAATAATCAATACCTAGCCAGATGTTTTTGGCTAAACCAAAATCAAACATTGCTTCGTGCCCTTTTATGCCAGTTCTTCCACCGTAACGATCCGAATCAGGCAAAATATCTAAAATTGCATCCCTGCCCAATTTTGAATAATTATATTTAAATTGCCAATCACCAAGCTTAGCTACTTTTTCTGCGCCAAATTTGACTCCAGCCATCCAACCGGAGTCACGAACCTTTACGCTCTTTTCAAGATTCTTTACAAATTCTGCAAAAAATGCTAAATATGGAAGATTTACACCGATTTTTTTAAGCGGTTCCTTAAAACCAATTTCTAAGACAGGAGTTAGGTTCTCATAATCAAATTGCAATCCTCCTCCTGCGGCAGCAGGACGTAAAGTATTAGTACCTGAACTTGCAGTGAGTGTTTTTCCTTTTAAACCAGAAAATTCATGATAAGAAAGCGCTCCTTTAAGAGATATACTCTCGCCAAATAAACTCTGCACAACTCCAGCTTGAACTACATACATTGATGGATCAGACTCATCGGCTGCTGCTTCACCTAAAAGCATTACCCCTCCGGTAGCAAATAAAGTAGTACTTGGGGTAAGTTTATGGGTGAATAAAGCAGTAAATCCTTCGGGAGTTATATCCGTATCCCAAATAAGATCTCCGGGTTCCCACAAAGGATTTTTAAATTTTCCGCCTAGTAACGTAAGCCAATTAAAAGCTACATATTCTGCATAGGCATAATCGAGAATAATGGATTTTTTACTAAAGCTCCCACCCAAAGTTATATTTGTGGAACGCGGATCCGTTGTAGTACCAGTAGCTATCCCCACACCCACCTTTAATTTTTCATTTATCTTTGTATCCATACCTACTCTTAGACGAATTCTACCTCTATGTTGTCCATTTCTGGGTGTTTGGGTATTTCCGGGTAGGTGCTTTGCATAATCATACTGATATCTTAATCTAAAATCTCCTTTAAATTTTATATTTTGCACCCATTCTGGTAAACTCGAAGATTTTCCCTGTGTAATTTCTTTTTTAACTTGTTCTTTTGTTTCGGTTTTAATTTGTTGTGCTTCACCTGCGGTTAAAACACCTTTTTCTACTAGTTTTTGAAGCAAGATATCTATTTCTCCTGCGTAGGAATAATGAATTCCTAGGCTAAGTGTTGCAAAATTACATAACAAGATTGCTGTTAAAAATTTTTTCACGTCCTATTTTCCTCCTTTTTCTTTAAATATATAAATAATTACTTTCCTAAAAAACAAATTTGTTCGTTTTAATATCCCTCCTTTCCTTAAAACAACAATAACAATTATTTTTTGGATTTTGTATATTATGCATATTGCCTGTAAAAACGATCTATGTGGTCTATTTCGTCTGCTACAATTTTATCTATATATCTTTTTATTTTCTTTATGAAATTGCTTATTCTTTTTAAGATCACTTATCCTCCTTAATTTATTTCCTAAATAAAGTATAAAATACCTCTGTAACAAAGAAATGAAGGATTTGTGAATTCTTTGTGAATTTTTAAAAATTAGATTTTTGGGGAGATTTTTATGCTTTTGGAAGAGTGAAACTAAAAACAGAGCCTTTGCCAAGCTCTGATTTAACCCATACTTGACCATTATGGGCTTGAATTATATGTTTTACAATAGATAGACCCAAACCAGTGCCGCCTAATTCTCGGGACCTCGCCTTATCTACTCGGTAAAACCTTTCAAATATTCGAGTTATATCTACTTCAGGAATACCAATACCCGTATCAGATATATTTACTTGAACAAATTTATCATCTAAAGAAGCTTCTATTTTTATTTTTCCTTGGATGGGTGTATATTTTATTGCGTTGTCTATTAGATTAAGTATTACCTGCAAAATTCTAGATTCATCAACTAAAACTTTTGGTAAATCTTTTGGAATTTCTACATTCATAGAGATATTTTTTTCTTTCGCCAGATTATCTAATATTGCTAAAGCCTGTTTTACAACGTCTTTTATATTTATCGGTAAAAATACCAAATCTAGTTTTCCTGATTCTATCTTAGATAAGTCCAATAAATCATCAATTAATTTACTGAGACGCTGGCTATCGTGATAAATAATATTTATAAAATCTTTTGAGTTTTCTTTATCATTTAGTGCTCCTTCTAAAAGAGTTTCTGCATATCCTTTGATAGTAGTTAAAGGAGTGCGCAATTCATGTGATACATTAGCTACAAATTCCTGCCTTATTTTTTCTAAGCGTTTTAACTCTGTAATGTCATGAAAAACTAACATAGCACCTTTTATTTTTTTATCTTTTAAGATTGGGGCACTATTAATCTTAAGCGATTTTTCTTCAGGGCTTGTTAATAATATTTCTTGAGAAATTAACTTTTGATTTTTTAAAGTATTATCTATTATTTCTTGAATATAGATATTGCGAATTACCTCTAAAGGCAATCTATTTTCTGGTGGAAAATCTATCAAAAAAATCTTTCTTAAAGAGGGATTCATTAATAAAATTTTACCTGCATTATCAACAACTAATACGCCCTCTGCCATGCTAGATAGAACTGCTTCTAATTTTGCTTCTTGCGTAAAACCTAGGTCTATCTGCTTACTTAAACTTGATTCTAAATTAGCTAATTCTAATTTTAAGTCTCGAGAAGTTCGTATTGCCTTAAATGCTATTATTATTAAAATTAAATTTAAAACTATTAAAAATACCATCATTATTAATCTTCTTCCTTAAATTTATAACCTAGGCCTCTAACAGTCTCTATCAAGCTACCGGCCTTGCCTAATTTTTTTCTTAAACGTTTAATATGGGTATCTATGGTGCGCGTGGTAACATCGGCTTCAATATTCCAAACACTAGATAATAACTGTTCTCTTGTTTGAACCCTACCAACCCTATCCATAAGAACAACTAATAATTTAAATTCCATTGCGGTAAGCGTAATTATCTTATCATTGAGTGTCACTTTATGTTTTGGTAAATTTATGCATAAATTTTCCCTAGTTAAAATATCTTTTTTAGTATTAGCAATGTCAACCTTAACGCCTCTTTTTAAAATTGCCTTAATGCGTAAAATAAACTCTCTTACGCTAAATGGCTTAACAATATAATCGTCCGCTCCTAGTTCAAATCCAACAACTCTATCTATCTCCTGGCTCTTAGCAGTTAAAATAATAATAGGGATACCTTTTAAATCATTGTTTTGTTTTATAAAACGCGTGACTTCAAAACCATCCATTTTAGGAAGCATAATATCTAAAATTATTAAATCAATATATTGTTTTTGTAGTATCTCTAAAGCCTCTTCGCCTGTTATAGAGACAATAACTTCATAGCCTTCTTTTTCTAAATTATATTTTATCAATTTAGAAATATTCCTATCGTCTTCAACAACTAATATTTTTTCTTTTGGCATATTTGTTCAAAAATTAAATGGGCGCCCCGATATCTCTTCGGGGCGCCCATGCTTTTTAAAGTTTTTCTATAATTTTTATAAACCTTTTTTTGCCATATAATCAATCAAATCTACAACTCGGCATGAATAGCCCCACTCATTATCATACCAGGCAATTACTTTTGCAAAATTTCCACCGATAACTTTAGTGAGTCTTGAATCTACAGTCGAAGAAGCGGGATAGTGATTAAAATCAACCGAAACTACCTCATCTTCAGTATAATCTAAAATTCCTTTTAATTTTCCAAATGCTACCTCTTTAAATGCTTTGTTAATTTCTTCAGCAGTTGCTTCTTTTTTCAAACTGCAAGTTAAATCTACAACTGAAACATTGGCCACTGGAACCCTAATTGCAAAACCATCTAATTTACCTTTTAATTCAGGAATAACCAAGCCTATGGCTTTGGCTGCACCGGTTGAGGTAGGAATCATAGAGAGTGCTGCAGCTCGGGCCCTGCGCATATCCGAATGAGGAAGATCTTGAACCTTTTGATCATTGGTATAAGCATGGATTGTAGTCATTAGGCCTTTTTCGATGCCCCATATATCGTTTAATATTTTTGCTACTGGGCCAAGGCAATTAGTAGTGCAAGATGCATTTGAAATCACTTGATGATTTTTTGGGTCGTATTTATCTTCATTAACACCCATTACAATAGTTATATCCTCACCTTCAGCAGGAGCACTAATAATAACTTTTTTTGCTCCACCTTTAGTGATATGATTTATTGCGCCCTTTACTTCTTTACCTTTTTTATTTACTCCGTCGAGCTTTATGGTAAATAGTCCAGTTGACTCCACAACTACATCTACGCCATAATCTTTCCAAGGAATTTCTGTGGGATCTTTTTTGGCAAAAACCTTGATTTCTTTACCATTCACTAAAATTAC
>JBFMBJ010000043.1:0-9043 GCA_040755235.1 Candidatus Omnitrophota bacterium | reverse complement strand
TTACTTTAAATAGTTATTTATCTTATACCTTAGATTATTTGAATTTCTTAAATAGTAACAGTAATGGTAGAAATTATCGTTTATTCTCTCGCACGCATTATCCTTGGTATGATGCACAAAGAAATGTTCCTACAATGTTTTTAAGAGGAAGACATTTTAGAATGGTTAAACAAGAAAGCAGCGGTTATATAAATTTAATGCCAGGAAATAGTACTCTAGATGGATATACAAGTGCTGAACGTGGTACTTACAATGGCCCGGGAACATATCGTCATGCTGTTCATCCAGCGCCATTTTATAATATTCATCTTTATATCAATGCCTTAATTGAAAAATTAAGAGCCATAAACGGTTTATCTGGACAAGCACCTGTAACAGAAGCAGAGTATAATCAACAAAGAGAATATACAATTGCTTTAAAAGTAAGAGGATTTAAAGGTTTTGGCGGCGCAGGACAGGTTAATAGTTCTTATCAATATAGTTTACGTAGACACACTGTTAAAACTATTTTCTTAAGTGTAGTTACGCTTGGTTTAGGCATTCTTGGATTTGCTGCGAGACTTTATTTATCCGCTAATGATATTAATATCTTAGGTGTAACAGTGCCGGATATAAGGGAAATTAATTTAGGTTTATTTTACGGGGTAGTATTTTTCGCAACTTTAGCTGCAATTTCTGCAGGCATTATGTTAAGTAAAATATTTCTTTTTGTTATAGGTCTTATACGAGGAGAAGACAGAGAGACTGTTACTTGGCGTGATATTTTACGCTTTGTTCCAGCGCATCTTTTAGCAGGAGCTTTATCTAGAATAACACAAAGACAAATTAATCCAGCCAATGTAGCTATAGAAATGAGAAATTTAGCAAGAAGCTCATTAGGAATTTTACGCAATAGATATCCTTCAGAGCATCCAATATACCGCTTGCAATTAGAAACAATAGTAGTAGATATTCTTTATTTTGTAAATGCTTTAGATAGAAGAACCCAGCTTTTAACAGCAGCCAGAACTTGGGATATTAATAGATTTAGTAATTTAGCGGATCAGCATATTGGTAATGAAGATATTTTTAAACAATTTCAAGGGTTAGATGAAGTAGAAGATTTCTTAAATATTAACCCAACTTTATATCCACGCATAGCTTTAATGGATACTACTTTTGGTGATAGCTCTGGTGCAAGAGTAGTTGCTACTTTAGAAGACATGGAACATCCATTTGGTAGAACCGATGTTATTGCAGCATATCCAATTAGCCGTGTTTTAATTGTTCCTTGCTTAGACGATGATGATAATGGCGGAAGAACATCTTTAAGCAGAATTCCAGCACATTTTGTAGGTAATGTCGAACGTGTTTATTCTCATCAAGAAGGGACAAATTTAGCGAGAAATCAACATAAACTTCGTATGAAGCCGCCAATGAACGTAGAAGCAGTCAAACAGATTGCTATTCGCTGTGAACAAAGAAAAGAAGAGTTACCTGGCTATGTAGAATTAATTGACCAAGAAGATAGGCTTCAACCTTTAAATTTAAAATATAAACTTTCTGTTTGGGCAATGAGAGATAGAGTAGTCGCTGAACAATTACAAGCAAAAGAAATTACAAATAGAGCTGATGCCAGCCGTTTTGGTATCAGATTAAACACAAGAAGATTAACCAGAGAATACAATAGGTTAATTAATCGCCTTCAAAGATTAGCTGGTGTAACCATAGCTAGTTTAAGAAATTCTTCTGTAGACCAAGCGAGAATTTTGTTAAAGTCAAATGATTTAAGAGCCCACGCTAGATATACTTTATTGGCAGTATCTCAAGTTTGGCCAGATGTAGATAGTTTTATCCAAAGCGAATTCCGTCAGAGAAATCTACCTACAATTATGCAAACAGAATTAAGGCTTGTTCCAATACAAGCTCCAGACCCATCGATGTGGGATATTAGAAGTTATTTAGATTATCTTATCTGGCATAGTACAATTCAGCCAGGACAAACCGCTAGTGGTTTCTTATTCTTAGGTGGAACTGGTAACTGTTTCCGTTGGGATATGCTTGCTACCACTCGCCCAGTTTTAGATGGGGATAGAAATTGGGTTGGAGAAGCTCCGTTAAATGATCGCGCAGAGTTAATGCTTTTATTACAGCCTTTACGTGAACTAGTACATCATCAAGAAACTGATTTGCATCATAGAGTAGAAAATCCAGGCGCAAGACGCAGTTTAATTTATCATAGCTCTTCTATGTTAAGAGCTTTAAATAGTTATATGCCTTCAGGCACATGGGATCTTTATAATCAAATTGAAGATTCTGAATTAGGTAGAAGGCTTGCTTTGTTTAATTTAAGAGCAACTCGTTTAACTGGTAAATTTACCCAAATCTTAGAAGACGAATTACCAGGTTTAGGCCGTGCTTGGCATAGACAACGTCAACGTTGGATTACCATGCAAACTTTTGCCGCAGTTTTAGCACACCCAGCAGCATTTGGAATGTTTTTTGGTCAATATGTTGGTTTTGCTTTAGGTTTAGCAATATTTGCTGGAAAAGGTGTGGTTTTATTAGGGTTAGCTATGGGTGCAATAGGTTTTGTTTTGGGTGGATTATTATTCTATTTATTAGGGCATTTATATTTTTATATTGGTGCAAGAGCAAATTTAATTCGCAATAGCCAATGGCACATTGACCCAGTTAGAACTTTAGGTTTTTACAAATTCCAACAAATCGCTCATTTAGCTGCTTCTACTCCTTCCTCTATAGTAACCTTCATAATGCTTGTTTTAACTTTAGTTTATTTTGCCGCTACTGCTGGTATCAGCGTACTTCAGAATATTGGATTAATTGATATATTAGGCGGATTTGGATTATTGCTTAACGATTTAGCAAGCAATCTCCAGGCATTAATTCCAATTATGCAACTTTGGTTAGTCACTACCATTGCTGGTGTGGTAGTATTTATTACTCCGCCATTTATTCAAACTTTCATGGGTTGGATTGTGAATTTAATCCACGGGCCACGCGATGAAGAAGCAACAATTGAAGCCTTAAGAGTACGTTTTATCCATCGTGCGCACGAACTAAGATTTTTAGGTGGCGAAAGATTGCTTGGGCATCAAATAGCAGATTATCGAAATGATACAGATGTTTTAAATGCTTTAGATAATTACAGAGGTATTATTGAAGGTATACAACGCCAATCAGATGTAGAGATTATAACAGATGTTACAAATAATCCAGATAGCAATACCGCAATTGTCTGGGCAGATTTAAATAGAGCTCGACCAAGAGGCCAAGGCGTTAATCAAAATGCAGCTGGAGTTGCGATTTTCCGCAGAGCCTTAAATATAGTTTTAGAGGAAGTAACTTCTGCAAGAAGAGAAGTGAATGGAGAAATTCATTTTGGCAGAGGCACTCTTATTACAGGATTAGTATTTTTAGGTTTAGGTTCAATTCTTTTATTCGGATGGCCAATATCTTTGGGTGTAAGCATTGCTTTATCTCTTGCAAAAATTATATTTGGTTTAGGTAGTGTATTAAGCTTATTAGCAATTTTAAGTAGCATGCTTAGAGCTATTTCAGGTGGAAGAACAACACTTTTTATAACTTCTCGCTTAATGGCACATGCTATAAGATTTTTTGGCATAGTTCCTTCTATGATTCATTATTTCAACCACCTTTTAATCGCAGCTTGGTGTGCAATGGGTATGTCTTTAAGACCATGGATTAATGAAGGTTATTGGACCAGAGGACGTAACGAATCTATGTCTACAGCCATGGGTAATCCATCAACAATAAGAGGTTATTTTAGACAAGCTCGTGGCTGGTTACAAAGCACAGGCATGGTATTTATTACATTTATAGTTCTTACTTATACTGCGATTTTAGCGGTTCCTGCAATCGATGGCATGAAGACATATTTTGTGGATACTAATCGTAGCTACCAAATTGAGACCACAATCGCAAATTATGTTGATGGTGTAATTAATTTAGAAGACGATACGCTCCAATCAATAGTTGTTGCTCAAGCCCTAAATGAAGATATTAGTGGTTGGGTAAGAGGTAAAGTTGATTTCTATGAGACAGTTTATAATGAAAGAATAGCTAATGGTGGAAAGAAAAACGAAGAACTAAGACTTTGGAAATTAATCCAATTTTCTACAGATGCTTATCGCCTAAATCTCAATGCACAAGTTGATGCCGGAGATAAAGATCAAAAAACAGCCCAATGGAATTACGAATGGTTAGTAGATTATTTAGAACAATCTTTATATAGGATGGGCCGAGAAGACCAAGCTCAAGAAATTTTTGGTCTAACACCAATGCCTTTAAATAATAAAGCTTGGCAGGGAGTTAATGGTGTAAAAATCAACACCGACCAAGATGATAACATGACAAGTATTGATTTAAGCTTAAAAGGCAGAACTGTTTTTGCAACTGATGTGGCTAACGCAGAAATTTATTTAGATTTACCACAAAATTTAGATATGTTAGGCAGACAATTTGTTATTGAAATAAAAGTTCCAGAAAGTTTTGAAGGTCGTTGGATACAAGGTGTGGTTATTGATGAAAACGGAAACGAATATTATAGCGGTTCCTATACAGAATTAACCAATAATGAAAGAGATTCACAAAATAATACTTTGGGTAAATGGATTTTAGTAAGAGTTAAACCAGAGATGCCAGAGATAGGTAGTTTTAATCCACAAGCAGTAAAGAAATTAGTTATTCGTATGGGTGGTGTGGTAGCGCATTCAGTTGAAGGAAGAATTCAAATTAGATCAATCTTTGTGGAAAATAGACCAGATTTTACAAAGCCGCTTGTAATTACAGAATCTTCTTCTTTAGAAATAGCTCAACCTCAAATTAGAGGAACTCTACCCGCCGGAACACAACCTATAGTTGCCGGCGCAGAAATTGATAAGAGAGAATTTCTTAGATTTTCCGGTAAAAATCTTTCTTGGGATAATGGTGAAATGCATTATGGCTGGTCTGTGGGAGAAAATCCTTATAGAGGAGCGCATGGAGGATTTAGCGCAAATACAGATGAGCTTAATAAAATCTTTACTGCTTTAAAAGAAGCCGGTGTTGGGTTAGTGCGTGTCTGGTTATTTGCAGATTTAAGAACTGGTGTGATACTAGATGGTTCTGGAGTAGCAACAGAATTTGATGATAAAGTATATCCAGATATGGACGCTTTAGTTAACGCTGCACAAGCAAACGGTATTAAAATTATTCCTGTACTTTTTGATTTTACTTTAGCTGATGGTGGTAAAGATGATAATGGTAAAGCTGGAGAATATCCAGAATTTATTAATGATGCTAATAAGCGCGCGGCACTTGTCAGATTATTTAACTCATTTGTTGCAAGATATAAAGATAGTCCAGCAATTGTTGCTTGGGATATTATGAATGAGCCAGAATATGTAACTAGTGTAAATCAAGACCAAGTTAGGGATTTCTTAATGGCATTTTCTGGTATGCTTCATTCCCAAGGTCAAAAAGTTACTATTGGCTCTAGGAACTACAATGATGCACTTAGGTATCAAGCGATAGTAGATATTAACCAATTCCACTGGTATCCAGATATGGGATATGTTTTTGATGGAAATGTTGCTAGCCTTGGTTTCACAAAGCCAGTTTTAGTTGGTGAAGTCGGCGTAGGAACCAAAAAAGATATGACAAGAGTATTAAATGATGCATTTAGTAATGGTTACATGGGATTATTATTCTGGGATGGCGTTTGGGCTGGTGCTTCAGAAGACCAAAGCATTATTTTTGATTTAGAAACTTATAAAACATTTGCTGCGCAAAAAGCTGTAAAAAAACAAGGTGCACAAGCACCTCTTAAGAAACAGGTTGATACAGAAGTTGCCGCAGCACCAGTTGCTGGCACAACAAAAATAGATACTACAACAACAGATACAGGTGTTGTTATACAATCAGATGCAGGTAGCCAAGGCGTGATAGAAAATAAAGATGTTATTGGAGAAGATGCACAAGTGGCTCAACCAGAAACTCGCGGTCCACCTCAAGGCGCAACTCCAATTATTTCAGACGAAATTATAGATATATTATTATATACAGCCTTAGCAATATTAGTTATTTTAGCATTAATTTTAATTGTAGGTCCTACCATTAGAGCTAAGAAATCTCAACCCAAGTCTACCTCTAAAGAAGATACCCCAACCAGCCCTATACAAACACTTTATACGCAAGTTTCTTCCCAAGATGTTTCTCCCGAAGAAAAAGTCTTAGGTTTGCTTACGGGTTTAATGAGAATTAAAGGTGTGGCAAAGATAAAGGTAAAAACAGATGTGGAAAAATCTTTGCGTAGAATAGTATTAGCTATCTTTAACCGAAAAATTAATCAAGCTATTAATAAAGCAGGTCGTGTCTTTGGAGTAGGAAGAGTAAGATTAGAAGTAAATACCGTTATCAAGGTAATTAGCGATGCGCTTCAGGAAGATGATGTATTAGGTAAGGCCTTACACGCACTAACAAACATAAGAAATTATCCAAAAGTGGTGGCTTCTTTTTATGGTATTCGTAAATCCAGAGCTACGAAATTTGCTCTCTTTTTGGGAGAGAGATTAGATGAAATAGAAGACCAAGAACACAAAGGCGTTCAAACACAGCAAGGACAGCAACAAAGAGATGCGCAGAGAGCTGTGAGAGAACAAAGAGTGTTTATCGCCGCTGATTTACAAAAAGCAAGAGATGGTACACAACCAAAAGAACAAGCTGCACAAGCTGAAAAAGATAGATGTGATGCGCTTGTCCTTCAAGCAAAACAAAGAAGAGTTTTAGGAGGAGAAATTGAAAGTGTTGAGTCCGAAGCAGAAAAGCCAGAAATTATAGAAGTATTGGAAGTAGTATCTGATGATGAAGATCTTGGTGGAGTTGCTACAGCAAGGGTCGAACCTCCAGAGATACCTCTTGATGCCTTAAATGATACCGCAAGTGCTGCGGCAATGAGTAGACAAAGAGTTTCACAAGAAGACGAAATAAGGGCTCAAGAAATAGCACGCTCTGAAAACTTAGAAGTTGCACCCAGTGTGGTTAGAGATCAAGGTTTGACTAAGAAACTCGAAACTCAGCAAGCGCGCCTTGAAGTTTTAGAAAGAAACGAACAAAGACTTAATAAAAAATTCGCTCATGTTAGTGGAGAAGTCAAGGGATTTGAAAGAAAAGAAAAAAGATTAACTAGAAAAATTTCTGAAGAAAAAGCAAAGATTGATACAGTGTTGCGTCAATACCAAGAGCAATTAAGGTTTTTTGCTAGCGCGGGTTTATCTGAAGTAGTAGCTTTACTTACCACTGTGTTAAGCGATGAGGAAACAAGATTAACCCAAACTTCGTGCATTCCTGATTTAAATGAAAAACTACAAGTTTTAAGAAATGATTCTTTAACGCCTCAACGCGAAGAAGAAGGAAGATTAGGTTCTCAAATAAGCCAAACGCGCGACGAAATTGCACAACTCAGAGCTGAAATTAAAAAAACTGAAGAAGTACTCCTCCAAGAGAAAAAACAAGCTGTGCGTGCCAAATTAGAAGAAAGATTGGTCTTGCAAAGAAGAATTCTTAATTTAGAAAATCAAACCAGAGACCTACATGAACAAATATCTGGTTTAGAAAGAGAGATTGCGTGTCATGAGTTACTAATAGTTTTGTTACAAAGAGCGATTGGTTTGCAACAAGACGAGGTAAATACATTAACCACGTCATACACAAATTTAAGAATTGAAGGAAGAAAACAAAAAGATGAGGCATTAAGAAATTTAAATACACAAATAGCTGAGATAGAAACTAAAATTGCACAAGACAGAAAAAAATTAAGAGCACTCTCTGATGAGGCTATTCCGAAATTAGAAGAAGAATTACAAACACAAAGAATTACTTATAAACAAAAACAAGCGAAGTTAGAAGAATTAAAAGCCACGCCCCAGGTGCAGCAGATTTTTACTGCTTTAAAGAGGTTATCACAAAAAGATGCTTTATTTAAACCTGTGTTAGAAGCTTGTTTGAAAGTATTAAATGTTCCGCAATTAACCCAAGAGGTAAAAGATGCAAACGAAAGAGTGGAATCTCTGGATAGACAACTTAAAGAACAAAATATAGCCAGAGATGCTTTAAATCTAAGAGTTAAAGATAACGAAGCAAATTTAGACCACCAGCACCAAACAAGAAAAAATTTATTAGATGCTCCTTTAGAAAGATTGGATGTCGCTATAGCGCAACTAACCGCAGCAAGAAGAGAATATGAAGATTTAAGAAGAAGACTAGGACAAGTCAAAGCTTCTATTATAAATAGGCAAAGACAAAGAGATCAAAAAGAAATTGCAGTACCTCTTTTAAGAGAAAGAATTACATTGTTACAACCTATGCAAAGAGAACTGGATAGGACAGAAAATTTATTAGTGACTCCAAATATTTATGAATCTCTTCAAATTTATGAAGAGGCCTTAGGAGAAGAAAGATTATTGCCAGCGCCATCCCAAGAGAGGATTGCAGAATTAAGTTATATCCTTGCCATATTGAACGCAGATAAAAACCATCCCAATGTTTTATTTGCCCAGGATTATTTTACGGAAGCAATAAGTGCCAAACGCGCCAGTGGCATGGAAGAAACTAGAGTCAGCGTGTTTGTAGCAGCCTTGGATGGGAGATTAGAAGAGATATTTTTAACAAAAGCTCGAGAGAGTTTTGTTGCAAAGAATTTTGATATCGTGCTTTTCTTTACAGATGCCGTAATAGAAAATTGGAATCCAGATTCAAGCACCGCGCATTATTTACGCGGCTTAGCCTATTTTTCCCAGGGTCGAGCGCAAGATGCCAGAGAAGAACTTCTTGTTGCCTTAAGATTAGGCCTGAGGGATTCCGAAAAAGAAGATGCACTTAAGTATTTATTTAATCTTAATCAAAAATTAGCGCAAGAATTGTTGGAAGATACTTTTGGTCGAAATGATTTGTGGGCGAGGTCACGTTTAGTAGGTTTATTATCTACTAATACCGACACTCTAATTTTAAGTAAGGATGAAGAGTTGATAGGTTTAGTTTTTGA
>JBFMBJ010000042.1:0-9132 GCA_040755235.1 Candidatus Omnitrophota bacterium | reverse complement strand
GCAAGCATTGCCCAAATGTTTAATTATTGCAAAAATCGAAAACAGAGAGGGTATTAATAATATAGATGAAATAATTGATGCCTCGGATAGCATTATGATTGCTCGGGGAGACATGGGGGTATCGCTTCCTATTTATGAAATTCCGATTATTCAAAAAAGAATAATCAAGAAGTGTAACGCAAAGAAAAAATTTGTTATTACTGCCACCCAAATGCTTGAGAGCATGGTCAGCAATATTCGACCGACTCGGGCGGAAGTCACTGATGTGGCTAATGCAATTTTAGATGGAACGAATTTTGTTATGCTTTCTGCAGAAACCGCTGTTGGTAAGTATCCAGTAGAAACAGTTAAAATGATGAATCAAATTATAAAATTCACAGAACAGTCCCAAAATTTATGATAACTTTTACAAAATACCTTACCTTTAACACAAAAAACAGATACGAAATAATTAATATTACAGAAAAAGTCCAGGAGGCTATTTCCGAAAGCAAAATTAAAGAAGGTATCTGCTTGGTAAATGCTATGCATATCACAGCAAGTGTTTTTATAAATGATGATGAAGAAGGCTTGCATCAGGATTTTTTAGGGTGGTTAGAGGAATTGGCACCTTACAATAAAGAAAAATATCAACATAATTTAACTGGTGAAGATAATGCAGATAGTCATTTAAAGAGAACAATTATGGGTAGAGAAGTAGTTGTAGCAATCACAAAGGCTAAGCTTGATTTTGGGCCCTGGGAACAAATTTTTTATGGGGAATTTGATGGCCAAAGAGCAAAAAGGGTGTTAATTAAAATTATTGGTGAATAGCTATGGCTGAAGCGCTAAATCTAAAGAATATAAAAATAAATCCCGAGGTTATTAAGAAGATTCCGGCGAAATTTGTTAATTACTATAAGTTTATGCCGCTTGAATTAGAAAATAATATCTTAAGCATAGCCATTGAAGACACAAATAATACGCATATATTAGATGAAATAAAACTGCTCTTGGGTTTTGATTTAAAGATATATTATAGTTTGGGTTCGGATATCGAGGAGGCAATTCGTAAATATTATGGTATTGGTACTGAAACTATAGAGCGAATATTTGATGAAAAGGCATTAAACAAAGATTTTAGCCTTGATCCCAAAGACATAGAAGATTTAAAAGACTTAACAGATGAAGTCTCAATTACAAAATTTGTAAATCAAATTCTGATTCAGGCAATTAAAGATCGCGCTACAGATATACATTTAGAACCGCAACAAGATTTGGTGAATTTAAGATTTCGTATAGACGGTATTTTGTATGATATAAAAATCCCGCCAAAAATTAAATATTTTTATCCAGCAATAATTTCACGTATTAAAATAATGGCGCATCTTAATATTGCCGAACATCGCCTTCCGCAAGATGGTCGCATAAAAGTAAAAGTTAATAATGAGGAACTAGATCTACGCATTTCAATTTTACCCTCCAGTTTTGGGCAAACAATGCACATTAGAATACTCAGTCCGCATTTTTTCTTAAAATTAGAAAACTTAGGGTTAGATAAAATAGATATCGAGAAAATAATCCAAGTGATTAAAAAACCTCACGGAATTATCCTTGTTACAGGTCCCACTGGTTCAGGAAAATCAACAACTTTATACGCTTGTCTTGATAAACTTAACTTAACAAGTACTAAGATAATTACCATAGAAGATCCTGTTGAGTATCAAATGAGTGGGATAACGCAGATTCAGGTAATGCCAAAAATAGGGTTAAATTTTGCCACAGGCCTTAGGCATATGCTTAGGCATGATCCAGATGTGATGATGATTGGAGAAATTCGTGATTTTGAGACTGCAGAAATTGCAATCAGGGCGGCTTTAACTGGGCATTTAGTCTTTTCAACATTACACACAAACGATGCTATAGGTGCGGTTACCAGATTAATTGATATGGGGATAGAACCATATTTACTTTCATCTTCTTTAGAATGCCTGATGGCACAGCGCTTGGTGCGTTTAATTTGCCCGAAATGTAAAACCAAAATTTCCCTGCCCAAAAAATTAATGGAAGAAATCAAGAATTTTAATTTAGGAACGGATAATATTGAAATTTACGAAGGAAAAGGATGCGAATTCTGTAGGTTTACCGGTTTTTATGGAAGAACAGCGATTTATGAATTACTAATTTTAAATCCCGATATTAAAAATATGGTTTTAAACCGCGTTTCGAATAACGAGATTAAACAAAAAGCAATCCAACAAGGTATGCGTACGTTGCGTCAAGACGGAATTTTAAAAGTGTTTGAAGGGCTAACTACGTTTAGCGAAATAATGCGTGTTACAGAATAAATCTTTAAATTCTAATCCATGCCTAAATTTTTCTATCGGGCAAAAAATAATCCTAATAATTTTGTAGAAGGCTTGATTGAGAGTCAGACTAAAGAAGAGGCTATTAATAAATTAAACAAAGAAGGCTATTTTACACTTTTTATAAAAGAAACTAGTTTCCGTAATCCTATTTTTTCCTCAAAAAAAATAACTTCCCGTCAAAGAAATATTTTTTACAGGCAACTAAATAATTTAATCGGTTCCGGAATTAATCTTTTAGATGCATTAAATAGTATTTCAAAACAATTAAATAATGCATTTTTTCTTTCTATTTTAAAAGATATTATTTCAAATATTAAAAATGGTAAATCTTTTTCAGAAAGTCTAGTTTCGTATGAAGACATATTTGGGAAAATAAATATCGCACTCATTAAATCAGGGGAGGCAAGCGGTAATTTAGCAAAATCCCTGTCCTATATTTCAAATTATTTAGAAAAAGAGGAGACGCTGGAGACTAAATTAAAGGAAGCTTTTATTTATCCCATATTTATTTTAGTGGTAGGTTTTTTTAGTTTATTTATTATTTTTAGTTTTGTTATCCCAAAATTAACTTTAATCTTTCAGGATTTAAATCAGGCTTTGCCTATGCCGACGCAGATACTTATAAATATCTCAAATTTTATTAGAGATTATAAATTTATTATCTTAGGGTTAATTCTTAGCACATTTATTTTTTTAAAAAATATTAAAAATATCCCGAAAGCCAAGTTAATTCTTGATAAATTTATTTTAAGATTAGCTTATTGCGGCAATATGTTACAAAAAATAGAGATTTTACGTTTTACTCAAGTTATGTATTTACTTCTATCAAGCGGGATAAATATCATCAAGAGTCTAGAATTAGCTTGCGGTGTTTTGGATAATAAAGTTATGGAAGAAGAATTTAAGAAAATTAAAATACAGGTTATTCAGGGATTTTCTTTATCTAGTGCTTTAAAGGAAGTTAGATTTTTGCCAGATTTTACAATTAATTTGATTAATGTAGGAGAAGAAACTGGTTCTCTGGATGAATCGTTTTCTAATATTTCTTCTATAATTGAAAAAGAATTAGATCATTCTTTAAAAATGTTTATAAAGTTGTTAGAGCCAAGTATAATTTTAATAATGGGGTTAATAGTTGGTTTTATTGTTGTTTCAATACTTTTACCGATTTTTCAGATGAATTTAATTGTTAGGTGAGATGAAATAATTGCTTTCTTTAAACCAAAAATTATGCTAAAATAAATAATCTAAAATGAGCATAAATATAAACAAAATAAAGACTTATTCAATTAAAAGGCGCTACAGTAAAGTAGGGGCAGGGGATTTTGCTAAAGTACCTATTAAGGGCAAGGCTTTTTCTAGTTTTTTTGATTCTTTGCCAAATATTTTAAAGGCAAAAGATATTCGCGCAATTGTGGCAAGTATCATAAGAGCCAAAAAAACAAAAAAATCCGTTATTTTTATGGCTGGTGCACATGTAATAAAATGTGGCCTAAATCCAATTTTAATCGAATTAATGAAGAAAAAAATTATTAATTGTATCTGTTTAAATGGTGCAGGGATAATTCATGATTTTGAACTTGCTTTTCAAGGGAAAACTAGTGAGGATGTAGGAGAAAATTTAAAAACTGGTAAATTCGGTATGGGTAAAGAAACTGCTAAATTCATCAATGATGCCATTGCAGAAGATTTAGAAAATGGTTTAGGCTTAGGTAACACCATAGCTAAAAAAATTAACAAGGCAAGATTAAAACATAAGAATTTAAGCTTGCTTTATAATGCTTATAAATATAAAATTCCTGTGTGTGTTTTTGTGGCAGTAGGCACAGATATTATTCATCAACATCCGAGCTTCAATGCTGCAGCAACAGGCCAGCGCAGTTTACGGGATTTTCATTTATTCGTCGAAGAAGTCGCTAAAATTAATAATGGCGGCGTAGTTTTGAATTTTGGCTCTAGTGTGATTCTGCCAGAAGTTTTTTTAAAGGCACTTAATTTAGCGCGCAATTTAGGCAACAATGTAAAAAATTTTACCACGGCAAATTTCGATATGATTTATCATTACCGACCTACGCAAAATGTGTGTATGCGGCCGGTAATGTCAGGAGGAAATGGTTATTATATTATTGGGCATCATGAAATAATGCTGCCTTTTTTGGCGCAAGCAATTATTGAAAGACTATGAATAAAAAACGCCTGCAGGAAATAATTAAGAAATTTCCCAAGAAAAAAATTCTAGTAATTGGTGATTTAATTTTAGACGAATTTATCTGGGGGACAGTTGATCGAATTTCGCCAGAAGCACCTGTGCCGGTGGTTTGGGTAAATTCCGAATCTTTTATGCCAGGGGGAGCGGCTAATGTCGCGAATAATATTACAAGCCTTAATGGCAAGGCTTTTATTTGTGGCTTAGTTGGCAAGGATAAAAATGCAGATCTTTTAATTAATGAGCTGAAGAAAAAAGGCGTTGAAGCCTCGGGGATAATTGTAGATAGCCAAAGACCAACAATATTAAAGACACGCATTATTGCACATCACCAGCAGGTAGTGCGTATTGATCGCGAAAAGTTAGACGGAATCGATGACAATATTTTAGAACAAATTTTATGTTTTGTGCGTGAGAAAATCGATGAAATTGATGGTTTGATTATCGAAGATTATGGTAAGGGTTTAATTGTTCCGCGGCTCTTAAGCCAACTTGTTCCTTTAGCAAGAAAACACAAAAAAATTATTACGGTTGATCCGAAGGTGGAGCATTTTTCTTATTACCAAGGTGTAACTTCTTTAACGCCCAATCAAAAAGAAGCAGAATATGGAAGTAGCATAAAAATAAAAACAGATGCTGATATTAATCAGGCTGGTAAAAAACTTATTAAAGAATTAAATTCCGAATCAATTTTAATTACCTTAGGTGAAAATGGCATGCGGCTTTTTGAACGTAACGGTAAGTTTACGCATATTCCAACTGTGGCGAAAGAAGTTTTTGATGTTTCTGGCGCAGGGGATACTGTAATCGCTGTTTTTACTTTGAGTTTAGCAAGTGGCGCAACTTTCCTTGAGGCAGCGCAGTTAGCAAATTTTGCCGCAGGTATTGTAGTAGGTAAGGTGGGTGTGGCAGTGACTACCAGAGAAGAATTATTAGAAAGTATCAAATAAGATAACAGATAACAGAGGACAGAGAATAGAAGACAAAGAATCTGTAATCAGTAATCTGTAATCTAGTGAACGAAGCGAGGGAAAATGGATGTCATCGGAGTAATACCAGCTCGTTATAGCTCGACCAGATTTGATGGAAAAGTCTTAATTGATATTCTTGGGAAACCCATGATTCAACATGTCTGGGAGAAAGCAAAACAAGCTTCAATGTTAGATGATTTAATCATTGCTTGCGACGATGAAAGGATAAAAAAAGTAGCGGAAGAATTTGGCGCAAAGGTAATTTTAACTGCCAAGGGGCATCTTTCAGGGACAGACAGAATTGCTGAAATTGTTAACCCCATAGATGTAAAGGTGATTATAAATATTCAGGCAGACGAACCTTTAATTCATCCCTCGACGATTGACAGTCTTAGCAGGGCGCTTTTATTCGACAAAAATTGTAACATCGCAAGCCTAATGAAAAAAATAGAAGACCCCGCAGAAATAAATGATCACAATGTGGTTAAGGTAGTTACTGATAAAAATGGGCATGCCTTGTATTTTTCACGTTCTACTATACCATTTGTGAGAAATCATAAAGCTGATACGCATGTTTATTTTAAGCATTTAGGAATATATGCGTATACCAAAGATTTTCTCTTTACTTTTAAGAATTTGCCCATATCAAATTTAGAAAAATTAGAGGCCTTGGAGCAGTTGCGCGTATTAGAACATGGTTATAAAATTAAGATGATTGAGACTAATTTCGAAACTGTAGGTGTAGATACACCAGCAGATTTGGATAAGGTAATTAATATTCTTTCAAGAAAATGACTCTAGAAATAAAAGTAAAAAATATAAAAATTGGCGCAAATAATCCTTTAGCTTTAATTGCCGGGCCTTGCGTAATTGAAACCAAGGAAAATTGCCTGTATTTAGCGAAAAAAATTAAGAAAATCACACGGGAATTAAATATCCCGTTTATTTTTAAATCTAGTTTTGATAAAGCAAATCGCCTATCCCTAGATTCTTATCGGGGCCCCGGTTTAAAAGAAGGCTTAAAAATTTTAAGTCAAATTAAAAAAGAAGTTGATATTCCTATTTTATCAGATATTCATTGCCGAGGAGATATTAAAGAAGCAGCAAAGGTTTTAGATATAATCCAAATTCCTGCGTTTTTGTGTCGACAAACAGATATTCTAGTGGCCGCGTCAAAAACTGGCAAAGTAATAAATATTAAAAAAGGCCAATTCCTAGCACCCTGGGATATTTTACCAATTATTAAAAAAGTAGAAGCCCAAGGAAACAAGAATATTTTAATTACTGAACGGGGTGTGAGTTTTGGCTACAATAATCTAGTTTCAGACTTAAGGAGCCTTAAGATTATGCGCGATTTTGGTTATCCGGTGGTTTATGATGCAACGCACAGCATTCAACTTCCCGGCGGGAAAGGGAGCTCTTCAGGAGGGCAGCGTGAATTTGTTTCTGGACTAACACGCGCGGCAGTAGCCTTTGGTTGTGATGCAATATTTTTGGAAGTGCATTCTAGTCCCGATAAAGCGCTCTGCGATGGTCCGAATATGATTGATTTGGCAGAATTAGAAAAATTATTAATCCAGCTTAAAAAAATTGAAGGAGCATTAAAATAAAATGACTTTAGAAAAGGCCAAAGAAGTCTTAAAGATAGAGGCTAAAGCAATTTCTAATTTGATCTCGCATATAAACGGCGGTTTCAAAAAAGCAGTTGATTTAGTAGCCAGTTGTAAAGGCAGAATTGTAGTTACGGGTATGGGTAAGGCAGGGATAATTGGGCAAAAGATTTCTGCCACACTTTCCTCGACGGGTAGCCCAAGCTTATTTTTACATTCTGCAGAGGCAATCCACGGAGATTTAGGACGGGTTACCAAAGATGACGTGGTGATTTGTTTGTCAAATAGCGGAGAGACTGAAGAAGTAAAAAGTTTGCTTCCTATTTTAAAAAAGATTGGCGCAAAATTAATTAGTTTAACAGGAAATCCAAAATCAACCTTGGCAAAATTTAGCGATGTGGTTTTAGATGTGAGCGTTGAAAAAGAGGCTTGTCCCTTGGGTTTGGCACCTACTGCTTCAACTACAGCGATGCTTGCTATGGGCGATGCATTATCGGTTTGCGTGCAAGATATCAAAGGTTTTAAAGAAAAAGATTTTGCGCTTTTTCATCCCGGAGGGTTACTTGGGAAAAAGCTCCTTTTAAAAGTTGAAGATATTATGCGAAAAGGTATCAATAATCCGGTTTTAAAAGAAGATAAAAAAGTAAGTGAGGTTTTATTTGCTATTACAAAATGTAGAGCAGGTGCGGCATCACTTGTCGATAAAAAAGGGCGCTTAACAGGAATTTTTACCGATGGGGATTTACGCCGGCATTTAGAAAGTGACTCAAGCTTAATTAAACGAAAAGTCAAAGATGTAATGACTAAGAATCCAACCACGATTAATAAAGAGAAACTGGCAGTGGAAGCCATGCGAATTTTACAGGAAAAAAGAATTGATGAGCTTCCTGTGGTAGATAATAAATATCAGCCTGTAGGAATGCTTGATGTACAAGATTTGTTAAAAGCAGGTTTAATTTAAAAATGACCCCGGAAGAACGCGCAAAAAAAATTAAATTATTATTATTAGATGTTGATGGCGTTTTAACTGACGGAAGAATTATCTATGATTCGCGTGGACATGAGCTAAAATTTTTCGATGTTCACGATGGCCTGGGAGTTTATCTTTTAAAAAAACAAGGCATAAAAACAATCCTTATTACCGCCAAAGGTTCTGGAGCTATCAGGCCGCGTGCACGCGATATGCAGGTAGAAGCAGTTTATGAAAACATTACTCCCAAATCTATCGTTTACGAAAAAATTATTAAAAAATACAATTTGAAAGATAAGGAGATTTGTTTTGTAGGTGATGATTTTGTGGATTTGTGTGTGATGGAAAAAGTAGGTTTTGCTATTGCGGTAAGTAATGCCTGTCCAGAGATAAAAGAAGTTAGTCACTATGTTACCCAAAAGGAAGGCGGTCGAGGTGCAGTTAGAGAAGTAGCCGAACTTATCTTAAAAACACAAGATAAATGGTACAAAGCTATCGAACCCTACCACATTTAGTGGTCTCTAAAGAATTTTTCTTGACAATTTTCTTGACAATTAAAGCATAAAAAGATAATATAATCAAATCACAAGATGACGCCAAAAACCACGATTTTTTTTATTTTGTTTTTGGGATTTATTTTTTTATCTCATTTTGCTTTTGCCAAAGAAGCAGACCAAGAAATTTTACAATTTAATTTAGCTGGTTTTCAAGAAAATGGCAAAAAAAGCTGGGAATTAAATAGCCAAACAGCAAATATTTTTCAGGATACTGTAAAACTTTCAAATATTATTGCTAAGTCCTACGCAAATAAAGAAGAGATGACTTTGGTTGCCGATGAAGGATTTTATGACAAAACAAAAGGGGCAATGCATTTAGAAAAGAATGTCAAAGCCGTAACCGCGAGTGGTGCAACCCTAAATACAAATTCGCTGGATTGGGATCAAAAGAAACAGTTGATTACCACTAAAGACGATGTCAGTATCCAAAAAGACAATATTACAGCCCAGGCAAAAGGTGCAGAGGGCGA
>JBFMBJ010000041.1:0-9145 GCA_040755235.1 Candidatus Omnitrophota bacterium | reverse complement strand
TTGTTATAGCTATGGTAGCTGGTGAGAGGTTTGTGTATTTGGTAGTGATCTAATAAAATTTTGGTGTGTCTTGTATCTTCGCAGGCAATTAAATCAACATTTTTTAAAGTCTCCGTAGCGCGCAAGGTGATGTCCTTTAGATTACCTATGGGGGTAGAAACTATATAAAGCATATATTAATGTAAAGTTTAAAATTCAAAACGCAAAACTAAGATTTAAAACTTAAAGTTTTTAAAAACTTTGAATTTTGCCTTTTAATTTTGCATTTTCACTTTAAGTTTTACACTTTTTCATTCTACGGTTACCGATTTTGCTAAGTTTCTCGGCTGATCCACATCACATCCTCTCTCTACGGCAATATAATAAGCCAAAAGTTGTAGCGGTATAGCTACTAACAAAGGTACAAAAATCTCCTGTGTTTTTGGGATATAAATAATTTCTTTGGTGTGTGTTTTAATCTGGTTATCGCCTTCTGTTGCAATAGCTATAATTTTTCCTTCGCGAGCCTTAATTTCCTGAATATTAGAAATCATTTTTTCATAGATTTTTGATTCTGGGCTAATACAAACTACTGCTCGGTACTCATCAATTAAAGCAATAGGTCCATGCTTCATCTCTCCTGCGGCATAACCTTCAGCAGGGATATAGGAAATCTCTTTTAGCTTTAATGCTCCCTCTAACGCAGACGGATAGTTAACTTGCCTACCTAAATATAGAAAAGAGCCTAAATTATGATGTCTTTTAGCGATTTCTTGAATCTGTTTTTTGTTTTTTAAAATCTCTTCCTGTAGAGACGCAATATTTTTAAAAATATTTAGATATTTACTTAATTCTTGCTTACTTAAAATATTTTTTAGCTTAGCTAAATAAAACATAATTAAATAAAGAGTGGCCACCTGAGCGGTATAGGCCTTAGTGGAAGCAACGCTTATTTCAGGCCCTGCCAAAGTATAAACAACAATGTCTGCTTCTCTAGATAAAGTTGAACCCACCACGTTACAAATAGCCAGTACTTTTGCGTCTTGTGCTTTTGCTTCTTTAACTGCCGCCAAGGTATCTGCAGTTTCTCCGGATTGACTAATCGCAATAACTAAGGTATTTTTTTTAATAATGGGCCTGCGATAGCGAAATTCGCTAGAAACATCAATATAAACCGGAATGCGCAACAATTCTTCAATGGCATATTTAGTGACTAAACCCGCGTGATACGCCGTACCGCAAGCAACAATAATAATATTTTCTACTTTTCTTAAAAATTTTTCATTTGCTTTTAATTCGTCAAAGGCTATTTTATTGTCTTTTAAATGTACCGAAAGTATTTGGCGTAAAATTTTTGGTTGCTCAGAAATTTCCTTAATCATAAAATGATCAAAACCCTGTTTTTCTGCCTCGCTAATCGACCAGCGAATGTATTGAGGTTTTTTGATAACTTTTTTACCTCCTTTACTAAAAACTTCTACTCTATCGCTAGTTAAAACAACCATTTCTTCGTCTGCTAAATAAATAACCTTATTTGTATGCCGTAAGATTGCCGGGACATCAGAGGCGATAAAGTTTTCTTCTTCTCCAATACCTATAATTAAAGGGCTGTAGTTACGGCTAGCAACTATTTTATCCGGTTCGTCCAACGAAATAACTCCTAGAGCATAAGAACCTCTTAATCTATTGATGGTTTTTTTAACAGCTTCTTTTAAAGTGTTGCTGCGATAATATTTTTCAACTAAATGTGCTATTACTTCTGTGTCAGTTTGGGATTTAAACTGGTGCCCCTCTTTGATCAACTCTTTTTTTAATTCGAGATAATTTTCTATAATTCCGTTATGTACAACGATAATTTTATTTTTACAGTCTGTATGCGGGTGCGCATTAATTTTGGTGGGAGCGCCATGCGTAGCCCAACGCGTATGCGCTAAACCTAAGCCGCTTTTAGGAAATGGTTTTTTTACTAAACCCTTAACAAGATCTTTGATTTTTCCGGGCTGTTTATATAAAAAAATCTGATTTTGCGAAACCATAGCAATACCACTAGAATCGTAGCCGCGATATTCTAATCGTTTTAGACCATCAAGCATTATAGCTTGTGCATCATTTTTCCCGATATAACCAACTATTCCACACATAAATTTAACCTAAAATTTAAAACGCAAAGCGCAAAACTAAAACTTTGCGTTTTTCGCTTTACACCTTGCGCTTTGATAAGCGACCCTGACGGGATTCTCACGTCGGCCTTTCGGCCTCCCCATAAGGGCTTCGCCCCTCTGGTGTCCCGAATTATCATCGGGACCTCGTCACCCCAAAGACATGGGGAAAATTTTTCCCTATACCCCTTTTGTTCAAATCCCTAGCTAATATTTCAGCGACCCTGACGGGATTCGAACCCGTGTTACTGCCGTGAAAGGGCGGTGTCCTAGACCAGGCTAGACGACAGGGTCAAAAAATTCAAAAATTAAATCTTAAAAATTTAAACTTTATTCTTCTTCGCTGATTACTGGCGCCACCGAAGAAACAGTATCCTTATTTTCTAATTTAATTAAACACACACCTTGTGCAGAACGGCCTGTGGAACGAATATCTTTTACCGTACAGCGCAAGAACATTCCATTTTGGGTAATTACCATTAATTCATCTTTATCCGAGACAGTTTCTAACTTTATCGCCAAGCCATTTTTATCGGTAACTTTTATATTAATTATTCCCTTGCCGCCGCGGGATTGCAGGCGATATTGATTTACAGGTGTACGTTTGGCAAATCCCTTTTCGGTTACAGTTAAAACTGTGGCCTCTTTTTGTGGAATCTGCATAGCAATTACTTTATCTTTTTTGCTTAAACGAATTCCTTTGACGCCCTTGGCAGAGCGTCCCATATCGCGTACCTGCTTTTCCGGGAATCTAATTGCCTTGCCCTGGGCCGTGGCCAGCAAAATCTCTTGTTTGCCATCAGTAAGCTCTACTCCGATTAAGGCATCGTCTTTTTCTAAAGTTATTCCGATGATACCGGTTTTGCGCGGATTACTAAAGGCATCTAGACAAGTTTTTTTAATCAAACCCTCTTTGGTTACCATCACTAAAAATTTATCGGCGCTAAATTCCTTTACCGGAATTGTCGCACTAATTTTTTCGTCTTGGCCAATGCCGATTAAATTCACAATAGATTTTCCCTTGGCTACACGCGAACCTTGCGGTATCTCGTAAGCCTTTAGCCAAAACACTCTTCCTTTATCTGTAAAGATCAAAAGATAATCTTTGGTGGAAGCTACAAAAAGATGTTCGATGAAGTCTTCTTCTCTTACCTCTGCACCGCTTGCGCCCTTACCGCCGCGTTTTTGTTTACGATAGGCACTCACCGGTAATCTTTTGATATAACCGGCATGGCTGATAGTAACCACCACATCTTCTTCAGCGATTAAATCCTCAATTTCAATATCTTCTGCCTCAGCCACAATTTCGGTGCGACGCTCATCACCATATTTTTTCTTTAATTCAAGTGATTCGTCCTTGATAATGGCTTCGATTTTTTTCTCAGAGGCTAAAATAGATTTATATAATTCTATTTTTTTAATTAATTCTAGGTACTCGGCTTCGATTTTGTCGCGCTCTAAGGCAGTTAAACGTTGCAACTGCATTTCTAAAATTGCTTGTGCCTGCTCTACGCTCAACTCAAATTCTTTAATCAAGCTTTCCTTGGCGATCTGCACACTTTTTGATTGTTTGATAGTCTTAATAATTTTATCTAAAAATTTTAAGGCGATTTTTAGGCCTTCTAAGATATGTGCTCTTTTTAAAGCATTATTTAAATCAAACTGCGTACGACGCCTAATTATTTCTTTGCGATGATCGATATAATACGAAATTAATTGCTTTAAATTTAAAACTCTTGGCCTGCCATTTACTAGGGCTAAGAAAATACAGCCAAATGTTTCTTCAAGTTGAGTATGCTTGTAGAGTTGGTTTAAAATAATCTGTGGTTCGCTATCTCGACGCAGCTCTACAATCACGCGCATGCCTTCTTTATCAGATTCGTCCCGGATATCGGAAATACCTTCAATTTTTTTCTCTTCAACTAAATTAGCAATTGCTTCAATCAAATTAGATTTATTCACCTGATAAGGAATTTCCGTAATCACAATTAAATCCTTACCTCCCTTTTGCCTTTCAATAGATGCTCTGCCGCGCAATAAAATTTTTCCCCGGCCTGTGGCATAAGCATCTTTAATCCCTTGTCTTCCGCAAATTAAAGCACCCGTCGGAAAATCAGGGCCTTTGACGATGCGCATCAAGTCTTTTGGTTCTGCTTCGGGATTATCTAAAAGATAAACAGCGGCGTCTATAATTTCCCCTAAATTATGTGGCGGCATATTTGTAGCCATACCTACCGCAATGCCTGAGGAACCATTTACCAAAAGATTTGGTAAAGTGCTGGGTAAAATTACTGGCTCTTGCAAAGAGGCATCAAAATTAGGCGTAAAATTTACGGTCTCTTTTTCAATATCCCTAATCATTTCATCGGAAATCCTGGCCATGCGTGCTTCGGTGTAACGCATAGCTGCGGGTGCATCGCCATCGACAGAACCAAAATTTCCCTGGCCATCTACCAAGGGATAGCGCAGGCTAAAATCCTGGACCATGCGCACTAAACTATCATAAACTGCCATATCCCCATGTGGATGATATTTACCTAAAACCTCTCCAACGATACGCGCGGATTTTTTAAATGGCTTACTGTGCTCTAAATTCAATTCGTGCATGGCATAAAGAATTCTACGGTGCACTGGCTTTAAACCATCACGCACATCAGGCAAGGCGCGACCCACAATTACGCTCATCGCATAATTTAAATACGAATCCTTTATTTCTTCTTCAATATAACGCGAAATTATTTTTTCATTCTGCGTGTACATTTCTCCTCGTTTCACTCGGAAAATTCTAAATTCGAATATCTAATTTCGAAACAAATCTAAAATTCCAATGTTCAAATGACCAAAACAAAAAATTTGGGAGATTTGAATTTTGAAAAATTTGATATTGTTTCGGGTTTCGTGCTTCGGATTTCGGATTTATCATTTTATATGTCTAAATTCTTTACTTCGTGAGCGTAATTTTCGATAAATTCTCTTCTAGGTTCTACTGCATCGCCCATCAGAATAGTAAAGGTTTTATCTGCTTCTACTGCATCTTCGATAGTTACTTTTACCAAAGTTCTTTTTTCTGGGTCCATGGTAGTCTCCCAAAGCTGTTGAGGATTCATTTCGCCAAGGCCTTTATATCTTTGAATATGCATCCCTTTTTTGGCCTCGCTACGGACAAAAACTACCATTTCTCGCGCGCTGGCAAAATCAAAATGCTTCTTTTCTTCTTCTGCAATAATACGATAATTATTCTTGGTTTTTTCAGCAATATAGGTCTCTAAATCTACACCTATTTTATCTAGGCGTTCGCATATTTTTTCTATTTCAGACGATTCATAAATTTCAATAAATTCAGCCTTGGATTCTTCCTTTTCCTTACCCAAAAACCCTGAAAGCTCTTTATCATTATAGGCAAAATGGTCTTCTTGCTCCACTTTTACCTTATAAATAGGTAGTTTTTTGGTCTTTTGATGTCTTAAACCAATAAATTTTATAAAACTTACTCCCCTTTTCTCTAAATGTTGTCCGTAGCGCTCTAATTCTATTAAAAGCTTTAAGATCTCTTTGTATTGGGCTTCTGTAAAAGCGTGCTTATCTTTTAGGCGAATTAATTTATATCCCTCAGTGCCTAAATCTAAGAGCAATTCATTCATTTGTTCTTCAGTTTGAATGTATTCTTCGCGAGCACCTCTTTTAATTTTATAAAGCGGTGGTTGGGCGATATAAACATAGCCGTCTTCAATAAGCTTAGGCATCTGGCGATATAAAAGCGTCAAGAGTAAAGTTCGGATATGCGACCCATCACAATCTGCATCTGCCATTAAAACTATTTTATGATAACGCAATTTTGTTACATCGAATTCACTACTTACGCTGGTTCCTAGCGCTGTAATTAACATGCGGATTTCTTCATTAGATAAAATTTTATCCATCCGCGCTTTTTCTACATTTAAGATTTTGCCCTTTAGTGGCAGAATGGCTTGAAAACGCCTATCTCTGCCCATTTTTGCTGAACCGCCGGCAGAATCCCCTTCTACCACATAAATCTCGCATAGACCCGGATCTCGCTCTGAACAATCAGCTAATTTCCCTGGCAAAGATGCTCCTTCTAAAATGCCTTTACGCCGAGTCAGCTCTCGCGCTTTGCGCGCTGCTTCTCTGGCTCGCGAGGCAAGAATTACCTTATCAATAATTTTATTTGCGATAGGTGGGTTTTCTTCAAAATAAGTTGTCAAAGACTCGAAACAAAAAGACGAAGCCAGACCTTCTACTTCAGAATTTCCTAATTTAGTTTTGGTTTGTCCCTCAAATTGCGGATTGGGAATTTTAATACTGATTACCGCGGTAAGCCCTTCGCGCACATCTTCGCCAGTAATCGAGGTGCCTTCTTTTAAAAGATTCTTATTTTTGGCATATTGATTAATCGCTCGCGTAAGCGCAGATTTAAATCCGCTTAAATGTGTTCCTCCCTCGATGGTATTGATATTATTAGCAAAAGAAAAAAGCGTTTCTTGATAACCGTCATTATATTGCAATGCCGACTCTAAAAATATTCCGTCTTTTTCCTTTTGGAAATAAATTACCTTGGAGTGAACCGGGGTTTTATTTTTGTTTAAAAATTCTACAAAAGAAACAATCCCTCCCTTAAATTCAAAATCTGATTTTTTATCGCTGCGTTCGTCGAGAAGGCTAATTTTTAGCCCCTTGTTTAAAAATGCGAGTTCCCTCAAGCGCTGCGATAAAATATCATAAGAATAATCTATGTTTTTAAAAATTTCCTTGTCGGCCTTAAAGGTAACCTTGGTGCCTGTAGTTTTTGCCTTGCCAATAGTTTCTAGTTTTGATGCGGTCTTCCCACGTTCGTATCTTTGGTGATAGATTTTGCCATCTCTCTTTACCTCTACTTCTAACCAACTAGATAGGGCATTAACCACACTTACGCCTACGCCATGCAAACCACCAGAAACCTGGTATGCCTTATGATCAAACTTTCCGCCTGCATGTAATGTGGTTAAAACAACTTCTACTGCAGGTTTTTTTTCGGTTTTATGTATATCTACTGGGATGCCTCGGCCATTGTCTTCGACACTTACGCTATTATCTGGATGCACCACCACAGAAATCATATCGCAAACTCCAGCCAAGGCCTCATCAATAGAATTATCTACCACCTCGTAAACCATATGATGCAGGCCTCTAGTGTAAGTATCTCCTATATACATCGCAGGTCTTCTGCGTACTGCTTCTATCCCTTCTAAAACTTGGATGGTAGTTGCATCGTATTTAGGGCCCTTAGCCACGGGTGTTTCCTGGCTCACCTTTGTTATTTTTTCCTTTTTTTCCTTACTCATCCTGTTACAAACTCTCCATTTTTACTAGCTCTATATTTTTTAAAAACAATTTTCCCATTACAAATCTACATTGTAATGGGACTCATTTTATTTTACCTATCCGAAAACGGATATCTTTTAAATTTCCTTCTCCAAAATTGTTATTTAGATACTCCGTTAAGCGTTCTTTTTTTAAATTTAATTTATACGCCCTTGCTGGCGAATCTACATTAATACATAAAATTCCATGAAAAAACGTTGTTACCTTAACATGCCTTAAATCTTCTTTTTCCAGAATTTTTTTTAATCCCCCTTCTAATTCTTTTTTAAAATCCTTCTTACGGCTATCTGATAATTTGCCGATAACTGAATTAATAACTTCTTTTATCCCATCCATAAATTAACTTAAGCGCATAGGCATCATCATATATAAATAACCCCCCAAGCGCATCACCCCTGGCTTCTCGCTATCCGTAACTTCTAACATCACATCTTCTTCTTTAATGTTTTTTAAAACATCAATTAAATAGTATGGATTAAAACCCACCACCAAATCCTTCCCCTGGTATTCCATGTCTATTTCTTCCCGCGACTCGCCCAAGTCTGGTGTTGATTTAGAAACCACCAATTTATTTTTTAAAATTTCTAATTTTATAGCCTGGTAATCTGGGGTACTTAAAAGCGCGGCCCTTTTAATCCCTAAAAATAATTTCTCTCGATTAATCTTCATCTTGTTTTCGCTTGGTTTTGGAACAACCTGCTGGTAATCCGGGAATTCGCCCTCAATTAAGCGCGAAACAACACAAACCCTGTTTAAATCAAAAAATATTTGATTATTTCCAATAATCATGGAGCAAGGTTCATCCTCTTTTAAATTCTTTAAAATTTCGTGGACCGCTTTTATAGGAATAATTGCCTTTATTTCTTTATTTGTTTTTATGGGTATGTTTTTTTCTACCAAAGATAATCTTTTTCCGTCCGTAGCCACCCCAACCATCGAGTTATTATTGATTTTTAAAAACACTCCATTTAAAACATATCGCGTTTCTTCGTGAGATACCGCAAAGCTAGTTAAATTAAAAATCTCTTTTAAAACACCTTGATCTATTGTTAAAACTTCTTTATCTTTAAATTCTGGCAAGCGAGGAAATTCTTCCTTCGTCAATCCCATAATTTTAAATTGACAATTTTCGATTTCAATTATGGTTAAATTATTTTTTTTAGTAGTAAGTTCGATGTTTCCATTGGGTAATTCCCTAATAATATCTAAAGTTTTTTTTGCCGGTAAACTAATTGAGCCTTGTTCAATAGTTTCCACAGGTACTACACAAGAAATTCCTATATCTAAATCTGTGGCTGTTAGTTTTAATTCCTTATTCCCAAGATCGATTAATATGTAAGATAAGATTGGCAATGTGTTTTTAGGCGTAATTACATTTTGTACAGTTTGAATTCCATTTAAAAAATCTTCCTTATTTATTCTTAATCTCATTGTTAACAGACCTCCATATACTTATAATTAAATAATATTATAAAAAGTAGTCTTAGTAGTAATATATTAATTTATTGTGTAAATATTTCTAAGTGTGGCTAAATTAATATATTTCAAGAGAAACAAAACCCGTTATTATTCTGTGGGTTTAATGTTTAATGACTTGGATTAATCTCTCCACCCTATTTTTAAACACA
>JBFMBJ010000040.1:0-9185 GCA_040755235.1 Candidatus Omnitrophota bacterium | reverse complement strand
CATTTACGGCTTGCGTAAATTTTGCTTCTGGAGATTGCCAATTTACATATTTTAAAACAGTTTCTTTATAAGGAATTGTTACATTTAATCCATGGATATTTTGTTCATTTAACTTAGCAAAAAAATCATCTAATTCTTCAGGCTTTATTTCAAATAACTTATATTCAGCATCTATCCCTAAATGCTTTAAAGCTGCATTGTGCATTGCGGGAGATAAGCTATGCTTAACCGGATAACCAATTAGACCAAAAATTTTTCTAATCTGTGTGATCATTTTTTAAAAATCATTGTAATCATAATAATTATTTTTTTAAAACCATTTTCCAAAATTGCCCCCAATGTGCTTCTTTAAAATAACTAAACGGAGTAGGCCATTCTTCTATTAACCTATCTTGCATTTCCTCTAGAGTTAGCTGTCTTGCCTTCTTTGGTAATCGCGGATTATCTGGTTTATCTAATTCATATACTCCGTAAATTAAATTCCAAAACGCATCCCAATCACTTTGACTAAATTCATTAAATGGCATAGCAAGGGTAACCTTTAGCTGGGTTTCCTTTTCAACGGTACTTATTGGCCGCGATCTTTCCGGGCTCATCGAATAAAAGAAATTGTCAATTTGAATTTCTACCCCTCTCTTAAAATCATCCCAATCTTTCTGTAAATTTTTATGTAGAGCTAAAATTAATAAAAGTAAAAGTATGCCAAAAATTAGAATAACTTTTGGCCAGATATTTATTCTCATAATTTATTTAGAGATTTTGTTGATTGCGTTAAGATATGCCTTGACCGATGCTTCGATTATGTCGGTGCTTGTGGCGCGCCCAGGGATTTCTTTATCCTTTACGCTAATACGTAAATTTACCTCACCTAAAGCATCTTTACCTGAGGTTATTGCCTCCAAGCGATATTCTAGAAGTTTGCCTTTAAGGCCTGTAATTTTATCAATTGCTTTAAAGCAGGCATCTACAGGACCATCTCCAGAAGAATTGGCACTAAAAAGCTTAGATTTATTTTTTAATTTTACAGTTGCGCGTGGTGCAATTTTTGTGCCAGAGTTTACTTCTAAAGAATCAAGCTGCCAAGTTTCGGGGATTTTTTTAAATTCTTCTTCAACAATAGCAATTAAGTCTTCATCAAAAATATCTTTTTTCTTATCGGCTAATTGTTTAAATAATTCAAAGGCCTTGTCAAATTCGGCGCTATTTAATTTTAAACCTAAACTATTTAATCTCTCCACAAAAGCATGCCTTCCGGAATGCTTACCCAAAACCAAACCCACACCCGTGAAACCTACATCAAGAGGTTTAATAATTTCATAAGTACTTCTTTCCTTCAACACACCATCTTGATGGATTCCTGATTCATGGCGAAAAGCATTAGTTCCGACAATAGCCTTGTTTGGAGCAATTACAAAACCGGTTAATTTACTCACCAAGCGTGAGGTCTTGTAGATTTCTTTTGTATTAATTGAAGTTGCCAAATTATGGAATATGTCTCGACGGGTATTAATTGTCATAACTATTTCTTCCATTGAAGCATTACCCGCACGCTCTCCAATACCATTTATTGTGCATTCAACTTGGCGCGCGCCATTTTGTATGGCAGAAAGTGAATTTGCTGTAGCTAGACCCAAATCATTATGGCAATGTACGGAAATTATTGCTCTATTAATATTAGAAACGTTTTCTTTTATCGCTTTAATCAAATCGCCATATTCTTTTGGTTCTGTATAACCCACTGTATCCGGTATATTTACTGTAGTTGCACCTGCATCAATAACCTTTTCTAAAACTTGGAAAAGAAAATCTCTTTCTGAGCGACTTGCATCTTCGGGAGAAAATTCTATATCAGAACAATATTTTTTGGCATATTTTACCGACTCTATCGCCAAGCGCAAAATTTCCTCCTCAGCTTTTTTTAATTTATATTTCATATGAATTTTTGAAGTAGCCAAAAATACGTGAATTCGTGGTTTTTTAGAATATTTTACAGCCGTGTATGCGGCGTCAATATCTTTTTTAATCGCTCGAGCTAGCCCGCAAATAGAGGGACCTTTAACAAGCCTTGCTATCGTCCTCACCGCTTCAAAATCGCCTTTCGAAGAAATAGGAAAACCTGCTTCAATAACATCCACCCCCAAATGCGCCAAGCTTAAAGCCACTTCTAATTTTTCTTTTTGGTTTAAACTTGCACCGGGTGCCTGTTCTCCATCGCGCAGGGTTGTATCAAATATAATTAATTTATCCATAATTTTAACTCAAAACTCAAATCGCAAAATGAAAAGTTAAAACGCAAAACTTAAAATTTTTAAGAAACTTTGCGTTTTTCGTTTTACACTTTACGCTTTCTTCATCCACGGCATCATTTCACGAAGTTGTTTACCAACTTTCTCAATTAAATGATTATCGCCTTCACTAATTAATTTATTAAAATTCGGTCTACCTAATTCATTTTCTTTAATCCATTCGCGCGCAAATTTACCGCTCTTTATCTCTTTTAAAATTTTCTTCATTTCTTTACGAGTGCGCTGATTGATAATGCGCGGTCCGCGAGTTAAATCTCCGTAACAAGCTGTGTTCGAAACTCCCCGGCGCATACCAGAAATTCCACGTTCCTGAATTAAATCCGTAATTAGTTTTAATTCGTGTAAAACTTCAAAATAAGCGATTTCTGGCTGGTATCCAGCTTCAATTAAAGTATCAAATCCTGCTTTAATTAATTCTGTTACACCTCCGCAAAGAACTGCTTGTTCTCCAAAAAGGTCAGTTTCTGTTTCTTCTTGGAAAGTAGTCTCAATTACGCCTGCAGTAGTAGCCTTCAATGCCTTTGCATAAGCCAGGGCTAATTTTAACGCGTTACCAGTTGCATCCTGATAAACTGCTACTAAACTTGGTACGCCCTTACCCTCCTCATACATTTTACGTACTAAAGCACCTGGGCCTTTTGGTGCAACCATAAAAACATCGACATTTTTTGGCGGCTTGATTTGCTTAAAGCGAATATTAAACCCGTGTGAAAAACAAAGCGCTTTGCCTTTTTTTAAATTTGGCTTAATATTTTCTTTATAAACTTTTGCCTGCACATGATCTTGAGTAAGAATTTGAATTATATCCGCCTCTTTTGCCGCTTGGTCAGCAGGAATTGGATTAAATCCATCTAATTTTGCCTGTTCATAATTGGACGTACCTTCAACTTCTGAAACAATTACTTTTACGCCGCTATCTCTAAGGCATAGACTCTGACCTCTACCTTGAATTCCGTAACCAATAATAGCTACAGTTTTATCTTTTAAGAGTGTCAAATCTGCATCTTTGTCATAATAAATTTTTGCCATTCATTTCCTCCTTAAAATTAACAGGCCAGTGCAATTCTGCCAGTTCTAATTAATTCTTTAACTCCAAATTTATTTAATTCTTGCAATAGATCTCTTATTTGTGCTTGATCTCCCACTGCCTCAATTATTGCTGTATCTTTTTTAAATTGTACAATTTTTCCGACGTATTTATTTAAAATCTTTTGCAATTTAGATTTATTTTTCATAATACAACTTACTTTTACCAAAACAAGTTCTCTATCTACATGTTCTTTTTTAGTAAAATCAGTCACAGAAACTACATCAATTAGCTTATTAAGCTGTTTTTTAATTTGTTCTAAGACACTTTCATCTTTTGCTTCCACTACAATGGTCATGTAAGAGATCGAAGGATCTAGCGTTTCAGAAACTGCCAGGGATGCAATATTATAACCACGTGCACTAAAAAGTCCTGCAATGCGTGCCAAAACACCAAATTTATTTTCTACCAAAACCGAAATCGTATGTCGCATATTACGCTAAACCTCCAATAATTTCGTTAATTGCTTTACCTGCCGGAACCATGGGAAAAACATTTTCTTCTGGCTCAACACGAAAATCAACAAAAACCACATTATCAGTTTCAATTGCTTTTTTAAGAGCTGGGCGCACTTGGTCTTTTTCAGTAACTAAAATCCCCAACGCGCCATAACTTGCCGCCAATTTTACAAAATCAGGCCCAGTTATACAGGTATGCGAATAGCGCTTTTTATAAAATAATTCCTGCCACTGCCGCACCATGCCTAGATAACCATTATTTAGAATTAAAACTTTGACATTAATTTTATTGCACACACAAGTGGCTAATTCCTGAATATTCATCTGTATTGAACCATCCCCTGCTATATCGAAAACTTGTTTTTCTGGATAGGCAACTTTTGCTCCCATTGCCGCCGGAAAACCAAAACCCATTGTCCCTAACCCCCCACTTGAAATAAATGTACGTGGATGAGCATATTTATACCACTGCGCTGCCCACATTTGATTTTGCCCGACCTCAGTAGTAATTATTGCTTCCCCCTTTGTTAAATCATAAAGTTCCTCAATTACATATTGTGGTTTAATCTTGTCATCATTTTTATAAACCAGAGGGTATTTCTTCTTAAAAGATTCGACTGTTTTAAGCCAATCTGAAGTATTTGGAGATTTTTTAATCTCTTCTAGCAATTGCCCTAAGATATTTTTACAATCCCCCACTATCGGTACATCAACCGATACATTTTTACTGATAGAAGATGGATCAATATCAATATGAATAATTTTTGCATGCGGCGCAAAGGCATCGAGCCTGCCGGTAACGCGGTCATCAAAACGCGCTCCTATGGCAATGATTAAATCTGCTTCCATGATAGAGTGGTTCGCATACGCTGTGCCATGCATGCCAAGCATTCCTAAAGCTAATTTATGTGTTGCAGGAAAAGAACCAATTCCCATTAACGTCCAAGTTAAAGGTGCTTGAATTTTTTCAGCTAATTCTTTTAGTTCATGATTTGCTCCCGAAATAATTACGCCGCCACCTGCATAAATAATCGGCCTTTTAGCCTGGCTAATTAGCTTTGCCGCTTTTTTAATTTGTCCGGGATGGCCGAAATACGTCGGATTATAAGTACGAATTTTAACTTGGTCTATCCAAATAAATTCTGTTTCTGCTTGTTGAACATCTGAAGGAATATCAATTAAGACTGGTCCCGGCCTACCGGTTGAAGCAATATAAAATGCTTCTCGGATAATACGCGTCAACTCCTTGACGTCTTTAACTAAATAATTATGTTTGGTAATTGGACGTGTAATACCTGTAACATCTGCTTCTTGAAAAGCATCGTTTCCAATCAAAAAAGTTTTAACTTGCCCTGTAATTGCAACAAGTGGAATTGAATCCATATAGGCAGTTGCAATTCCTGTAGTAAGATTAGTTGCACCCGGACCAGAAGTTGCAATACATACACCCACTTTTCCAGTCGCACGCGCATAGCCATCAGCAGCATGGGCCGCGGCTTGTTCGTGACGGGGTAAAATAAATTTAATATCAGAATCATAAATTTTATCAAATAAAGGCAAAACTTGGCCTCCGGGATAGCCAAAAATAACTTCAACGCCCTCGCGTTTTAAACACTCTATAATAATTTGTGCACCAGTCATTTTCATCGCTTCGCTCCTCAAACGTAAAACTCAAAGCGTAAAATGCAAAGTTAAAGTTTAAAACTTAGAATGTTTTGAGTTTTGCACTTTACGCTTTACACTTTACGCTAATATAGCTCCTTTATCTGCAGAGCTAACAAGTTTTAAGTATCTGCCTAAGTAACCTTTCTTTATTTTTGGCACAATTGGTTTCCAATATTCAAATCTTTCTCTAATTTCACCTTCGCTTAATTTTACTTCTATAATTCTTTTTTTTATATCAATTGTAATTACATCGTTATCTTTTAAAATAGCGATCGGTCCGCCGCTTGCTGCCTCTGGAGAAACATGCCCGATGCATGGGCCTTTTGTGCCTCCGGAAAATCTTCCATCGGTAATCAAGGCCACGGAATCGGCTAAACCCATACCTACAATTGCTGATGTGGGTGCAAGCATCTCACGCATTCCTGGTCCACCGCTTGGCCCTTCGTAACGAATTACAATTACCTGCCCCGCTTTAATTTTTCCATTTAAAATCGCCTGCATTGCTTCTTCTTCTCGGTTAAATACACGTGCTCGGCCAGTAAATTTCATCATCTTAGGATTTACTGCCGCTTGTTTTACTACTGCGCCATTTGGTGCTAAATTACCAAATAAAACTGCCAATCCCCCTTCTTTATGATAAGCTTTATTTAACGGCCTAATTATTTCTTCGTCAACAATTGTTGCATTATCGGCAATTTCAAATATTTTTTTGCCACTTAAAGTCAAAACATTATTCAGCTTATGTTTCAATCTTTTTAATACAGCAGGAATTCCCCCTGCATATTCTAAATCTTCCATGAAATGTGTACCGGCCGGTTCTAAGCTAGTGATATGCGGAGTATTTTTTCCAATCTTATCAAAAGTTTTAAGATCCAAATTAATTCCAGCTTCATTAGCAATGGCCATTAAATGTAAAATTGTATTACTCGAACCTCCCAAAGCCATATCTACAACAATTGCATTTTCTAAAGATTTTTTATTAACAATATCTAATGGCTTTATGTTTTTTTTCACTAATTCAACAATGCGCTCTCCACTAGCTTGGGCAATACGTCGTTTTTTTGCTGAAATCGCCAAGGCGGTCCCGCACCCGGGTAAAGACATACCCATAGTTTCAACTAGACAACTCATTGTATTTGCCGTATATAACCCCTGGCACGAACCTGCACCTGGGCAAGCCTCCATTTCTAGGCAACTTAATTCTTTTTGAGAAATTTCACCTTTTTTTGCTCTTGCCATAGCCTCAAAAGTATCATGCACAAAAGCTAGCTTTCTTTTGTCATATCGACCGGATAACATTGGCCCAGCTGTTACAATAATTGCTGGAATATTTAAGCGTGCAATCCCCATCATCATTCCGGGTGTAATTTTATCGCAGTTTGTTAAACAAATGATTCCATCTAAACTATGGGCATTACACACAGTTTCGATTGTATCAGCAACTATCTCACGAAGTGCTAAAGGATAGCACATTCCCAAATGCCCCATGGCAATCCCGTCGCAAATTCCCGGTACGCCAAAGAAAAAGGGCACTCCGCCCCCATAACAAACACCCCGCTCAATAAAACGCTCTAAATCACGCATACCCACATGACCCGGAATTAGATCGGTAAATGAAGTAGCTACTCCAATAAAAGGCCTATTTAAATCTTTTCTGGATAAACCTGTAGCATGTAAAAGTGCTCGATGTGGAATCCGTTCAACGCCTTTTTTAATTTGGTCTGATCGCATTTTTATCCTCTCTTAATTAAGGATTTTGTTTTTGCTGTAAGATCTTTGCAAATTCCGTCGGAACCAAGATAATCAAACTGTTTTGCTCAGCGCCGATTTCCTGCCAAGTTTGTAATTGGCGCAAGATCATGCCATTTGGGCTTTCGGCAATTGTTTTAGCGGCCTGGGTAAACATTTTACTTGCTTCTTCTTCTGCTGAAGCCTTAACTAAACGCGAGCGTTTTTCACGAATTGCCTCTGCTTCTTTAGCCATCGCTCTCTTCATATTATCTGGTAGTTCAATATTTTTTAATTCTGCACTAACAATATTAACTCCCCAGACATCAGTCGGAACTTGCAATACCTGTAAAACTTCATTTCCAATTTTATCTTTACTGGAAAGTAAGGTATCCAAATCATATTTTCCTACAATATCTCTTAATTTTGATTGTGCTAAAAGAGTTGAAGCATAAGCAAAATTTTCTACAGCAATAATTGATTTTGTGGCATCAAAAATTTTATAGTAAATTACGGCATCTATTTTTGTAGGTACTGAATCTTTAGTCATTACTTCTTGAGGTACAACATCCATAGTGCGAATGCGCATATCTACTTTAACTACGGTATCAATAATCGGAACTACCCAACGCAAGCCAGGCTCCAATTCTTTAACAAATTTTCCCCAACGAAAAATTACACCTTTTTGCCATTGGGAAATAATTCGCAATCCCGTTATCAAAATAAATATAGCAAAAATTATTAATGATTTTAGGATCATTTCTACCTTCCTTTCTAAGATTTATTTCTAAATCTTAATCTGCTCCTTCAGTATCTCTTTCAACTGGCGCTTTTTCTTCGCGTTTGCGACGCACAACCCATTTTGTTTGTACGTATTTATTGATTAAATCGCGGGTATTATTTATCTTTAATTGGTTAAAAAGAAAATCAAACTTAGCTTCAATTTCTTTGGCAATATTCATACGTACTTCATCGGAAAGCGACATAATGTCTTTTTTAAAAGCCCCTAGTGCTTTTTTCCTAGTCTTATAAAAAAATTGCTCTTCAGTCTCACCAACCTTAGCTTCATTTGCGGCATTGATTTTAAGCCACTCATAAATCTTTGTTTTTAAATCCTGAGGAAAATACTTGCTTTCATAAATCATGTTCTGAAATTCTGTGGCTAAATGCACTTCTGCAGTTTCTGTCTCGGGAAATTTATGAAAGGCTTCACTAGGTAAAGTTGATGCACCATGCTGCACTGCACCAGATAAACCATATTCACGGCGTGCAACTTCGGAGATGTTTTTTAAGGTATCGAAATCTAATTTTACCTGTGCAATCGTTCCATCAGGCAAAACCACTCCGCCATGGCTTGTGCCGGTTTGCACACTGATTTTACTAATTCCCACATAATTTTTACGCAGTGATTTTCGATACCCTTGTATAAAAGCGTGTAAATCTTCGACTGTAGAGTTTTTTGTTCCTACTTCTCCGATCTCACCACCCACAGAAACAGTTATTCCCTTAGGTTCAATTTTTCTAATAAAAGTAGTAAGTTCTGCGCAAACTTCAAAATTCAATCTCTGTTGCTCTTTTAAACTTTCTTTGGACAAATCAACAAGTGTTGAAGAATCAATATCAATATTATAAAAACCTGCATCAATAGCTTCTTCAATTAAATTTTTGATTCCCTCAATTTCTTTCTGAGCCGATTCTTTATATTTTTTAGGGTTAACCTGAAAATGATCTCCTTGAATAAAAACTGGCCCAGAGAAATTTTCTTTTACTGCCGCAGCTAAAACAACAGTTACATATTCTAAAGGTGCTTGATCGGTATAGCCCATTTCTGATTTTGCAATTTCAAAGATAAAGCTTGAACTATTTATTTTTAAAGCACTTCGAAAAATAGCCCTAGCCAAATCATAAGTCATACTTCTTAAATTTATTGCTGGTACAGTA
>JBFMBJ010000039.1:0-9212 GCA_040755235.1 Candidatus Omnitrophota bacterium | reverse complement strand
AAAAAGATAATTCCGTTATTAATTATTATTTTAGGTTTTACCTTTTTATCTTATGCAGAACATCTAAGAATTCTGGTTATGCCCATAGAAGATAAAACAGGCGGCTACGCAGATTTATCTAAAGAATTGACCGATATTGTTGTAAAAGAAGTTAAAAAATCCGATTACGAGGTTGTGCCAGAGTATACTTTTTTTACAAATTGGTGGAAGGCTACAGCTGGTGCCTGGAATTCAAACGAACCTATCTCTACGCTCGAAGAGTACGAGACTAAAAAGAAAAATGAAGGCGCCAAAATAAACGATATCTTTAATCACGATGCCCTTGGGACAATGATAGGCCATAAGGATCCTTGGGGCCTAAAAAGTTGGGGTATTGATTTGGCAGTAATTGGTGAGGTGGGAAAAATAAATGAGGCGATAGAGCTATATCTAGAATTAATAAGCATTCAAACAGGCAGGTATTTTTATTGCATTGAAAAAACGCAAGTTCATCAAGCCAAAGATGTGATAAAAAATGAGATAAAAGCACTCTTAGATAAGATCGATCTCGTTCGCAAAGCAGAAGTAGACGAGGAGCTAGATCCGGAATTATCAAAGGTGATTTATAATATAAAAACACAAACCGGCCAGATAATAAAAATAAAAGTTGATTACACCTCAGACAGGCCTAATCCTCCTATCCAAAATGTAGATATACTTCCGCCACAGAAATTAAAGGAAGGAATTGATCCCTATCGTATATCTACCAAAGAAAAGAAAGACCTTATTTTTGATTTCAAATTTAAAAATAATAAATTAGAATCCGTACAAGTAAGCCATGTGTCGTTGCCAGATACAACTGGTATTAAATACGAAGAGACGCTTACTATAACTAGTCAACAAGGTTATGACATAAAATTTATTTTTTTATGGAAGGATAACGAAATTATTTCTATCCGTTGCGAACCATTTCTTAATCCGTATTCATGCCAGCAGGTAGGCAAAGGGTAATTTAAAAAGTTATTTTTGATAGAGAATCAGAATAATTAATTTATTGTAATTGCAGGGTCAAATTTCATATCCGTTATTTTGTAATCGTTTGTTTTGTTATCCCAGATAGCTTTGATAGTATATGAATTTTGAGCATCGAATTTAAATGTGCCCTTCTGCAGAAGAGATTTTCTATCTTTTACATTCACGCGGATTTCACGCTCGTCTATAAAAGGATATTTTTTAGTATCACTAAAGAAACCTGGTTCCTCGAGAACAATTTTTTTCTGACCATGAATTCCGTCATCCAAAATCATTTCTAATTTTACATAATCTATGGTAGTACGAGCTCTATTGTAAATACCTTCTTTTATTTTTGCAGTGGCAGGCTGAAAAACAATAACATTCTGCCCAGAGATGGCTACCAAATCTTGGACTTGATTACCTTCGGATGCCTTTATCCAACTGTTTCCCGAATCTTGTGAAATCTCTATTTTTGTAATCGTGATATATAAATGTTCTAATTTCGCTTTTATATCTTGTGCAAATATCTGAGTTGATATGATAAATACAAAAACCACAATTAAAAACAATATTTTATTTTTCATAAATTACCTCCTTTAAATGTATTATACTACATTTTTTAAAATCTGATAGATTAATTGTCTTGTAAGATAATTAATCTAGAGTATAATAAAAAAATAATGAAGAAGCAAAAGGCAGTTTTTATTTTTTTAGCATTTTTTAATTTTATATTAATTTCACGCTTAGCCGCGCAAGAAACCAAAAATACTATGTCAAAACAAAATAGGCAAACACCCAAAGATTATATTTGCGATACTGGGTTTAGCGATGAAGAACTGAAGAAAAAATTAACCACCGAACAATATCAAGTTACCCGTCAAAATGCAACGGAACTTCCTTTTAAAAATGCTTATTGGGATAATAAAAAACCCGGGATTTATGTTGATGTGATTAGCGGAGAGCCGCTTTTTAGCTCTACGGATAAGTTTGATTCGGGTACGGGTTGGCCAAGTTTTATTCAGCCTATTGAGAAAGAAAATATTGTAGAAAAAGCTGATAAGAGCCTTGGTATGACTAGAATAGAAGCGCGTTCCAAAAAAAGTGATTCCCATTTAGGACATGTTTTTGATGATGGACCAAAACCAACAGGACTACGTTATTGTATTAATTCTGCGGCCCTGCGTTTTATTCCTCTTGAGGAAATGGAAAAGCAAGGGTATGGGAAATATCTTTATCTTTTTCAAAAAGATGCGGTTGGAAAACCAGAAACCCAAATTGCTGTTTTTGGTGCAGGATGTTTTTGGGGAGTGGAAGCGGCTTTTAGTGAAGTAAAAGGTGTAGTAAAAACAACAGTTGGATTTATGGGGGGCACGCTTAAAAATCCTACTTACGAAGATGTTTGTACTCATAAGACCGGGCATGCAGAGGTGGTATGGGTTGAGTTTGATCCAGCACAAGTTTCTTACGAGAAGCTCTTAAATATTTTTTGGAATATTCATGATCCTACTACGCTTAATCGCCAAGGCCCGGATGTGGGCAGTCAATACCGTTCAGTTATCTTTTATTTTACACCAGAACAAGAAAAATTAGCAATAGCTTCTAAGGAAAAATTAAATAAAACAAAATTTAATGGAAAGATTATTACAGAAATTTTACCGGCACCAGAATTTTATAAAGCTGAAGAATATCATCAAGAATATTATAAGAAAAAAGGCATAAAGCCTGTTTGTCATATCCCTTTGAATGACAAGTAGTTTTTAAAAAAAATATTGCGCCGTAAAAGTCTTTACGGCATCAAGTAAAAATTGAACGCTAGTCAGCAATTTTTTTCTTGACAAAGAATAAATTTATAATAAAATATTCTACATGATAAAAAATAATTTAAAGATAATTCTAAGAGGGATATTTTTATTTTTTCTTTGCGTAAGCTCTTGTTTTGCTGAAGAGGCTAAGCCAAAAACCTTTGCTGGATTAGAATTTTTGACTGGTGTGGGCGTAGCAAGCTTGAGGGAAAGAGGAGTTTATCGCATTAGTCCGATGTTTATAGATTTTGATTATAATCTTAAGCCCCATCTTAAAATAATTCACGCAAATAAATATCCCGGCCTCATCCAATTTGTTTTAGAACCATTTTTGGCTTATGCCTTTAGTCCGCGCGATAATGTCGAAGTTGGTAATAACTTTTTAATTAAAATTGGATTTTTACCTGAAACATGGAAATTTCAGCTTTATTTTAAAGGTGGCGTGGGTTTTCTTTATATGAGCCAGCATACCGTCGAGCAAAGCACGCAATTTAATTTTAATGAATATGGTGGTGTAGGTATGCATTATTTCTTTATGGAGCACATTGCCTTTACCGTTGAATACCGTTTTCGTCATGTCTCTAATGCCGGAATAGACCATCCCAATACCGGCATAAATACACACCTGGGCCTGTGTGGTATCAGCTACAAATTCTAAAAAATAATCCTTATTTTTTAAACTAAAATTATTTTCTTGACAAATAGTAAATTTGTGTTATATTAAAAGAAGTGATGTTGAACAAGGTAAATAGGGGATTAGAAAAGATAGAGCCGTAGGGCTGACAAAGATTCTAGCCCAACGGTTTTTTTATTTAATCTCGTTATTTGTCAGAAGTATTTGAAAGGAGGAAACAGAAACAATGGCAAAAGGTAAAGTAAAGTGGTTCAGTAACCAAAAAGGTTATGGCTTTGTAACCTCAGAAGACGGTAAGGACATATTTGTTCATTACAGTGCAATCCAAGGTGACGGTTATAAAACTTTAGCAGAAGGACAAGAAGTAGAATTCGAAATCGAAAAAGGTCCTAAAGGCGAACAAGCAACTAAAGTTAATAAAAGATAAATCATAATCTAAAAAATATCAGCCCGGTTTTTAGATAAAACCGGGCTTTATTTTTTATTTGAACACACAAGTTATGTCGACATTCGGTCTCCATAGCTTGCGTCGTCATTAAAGGAGGTAGCAAATGCATACAGGCAAAATTAAAAAATTAGTTCGTGAAAGAGGATTTGGTTTTATCAGTGATACCGATGGCAGAGAAGTATTTTTTCATCAAAGCAGCATTCTTGATACACAATTTGATGCTTTAAACGAAGAGCAAAATGTTGAATTTGAAGTTGAAAATTCTCCTAAAGGCCCACGCGCTGTAAATGTACGTGTTATAAAATAATAAAAAAATTTTTCGAATGAACCCCGCCCTTCCTAAAAAATTATTAAATTAAAAATTAGGAGATGTGGGGTTGTAGATAAGAAAGGAACAGCGGCGAGTGAAAATAGTACTTATCGAACCACGTTCAACAGAGGCAAACGTTTATAGTAAGTTACAGATGCCTCTCTTGGGCCCGGTATATTTAGGAACTATCTTAAAAAATAGAGGCCATCAGGTTGAAATCTATAACGAGGATATTTTTGCGCCTGATTATACTAAATTAGAAGCAGATATAATTGGTATTTCTATTTTAACCTCCACTGCAAAACGCGGATACCAAATCGCTAAAAAATTTCCCAAAGAAAAAGTAATTATCGGAGGAGTACATGCCAGCCTTCTTCCAGAAGAGGCAATCGAGTTCGCTAGGCAAGTTATTATCGGAGAAGCAGAAGAAGTTATTGTCGATGTCGTCGAAGGAAAATTAAAAGATTCACTTGTTTATGGTAAAGCCGTTGGCAATCTTGATTCTTTACCCTACCCAGATTTTTCTTTAATTAAAGGTTATAATCCATCTTTAATTATACCAATATCTACTTCTAGAGGTTGTCCTTTTGATTGTATTTTTTGTTCGGTCACAAAATTATTTGGCCGAAAGTATCGTTTCCGTAGCTCAAAGAGCGTTATGGGAGAGATATTATCCCGCGATAAAAAACCATTCTTTTTTTGCGACGATAATTTTACTGCCGATAAAAGACGCACTGCGGAATTGTTGAATTTAATGCTTAAAAATAAGATAAGAAATTGGGTTTGCCAGGTTCGCTGCGATGTTACGGAAGATAAGGACTTATTAAATTTAATGTCCCGTGCAGGCTGTAGCATGGTTTGCGTGGGTTTCGAGTCTGTTAATCAAAAAACATTGGAAGCTTATGAGAAAAAACAAACTGTAGTTCAAATAATTGAGGCCATTCGCGCGTTTCATAGAAAACACATTAAAATTCATGGGATGTTTGTTTTGGGTGGTGATCATGATGACGCCAGGAGCATATGGGATACACTGAAATTTGCTATAAGAGAAAAAATAGACACAATTCAGATGATGATTTTAACTCCTTTACCGGGTACAAAGGTATACAACGCTCTAGAAAAAGAAAAGCGGATTTTTACTAAAGATTGGGATCTTTATGATGGTCAGCACGTTGTTTTTAAGCCGAAACTTTTATCCGCAAAAGAACTTCAGTTACATATAATTAAAGCATATGAAAAATTTTATTCTTTCTCCAGATTTTATTATCTAATTCTGACTTTTAAATTTAGAAATGCAATGTTTAATTTAGTAGGTCATTCAATTATTAAGAAGTGGATAAGGCAAAATCGTAATTTTTCTTGGCTCCTTCAGCCATAATCTAATCATAAGTTTATAAAACTATTTGACATTTACAAAATATTAGGTGTAAAATATACCTCTCATTATCGACAGGGAGAAAAAATATGGCTAACGAAACAGTATTTAAACGTTATAAAGGAAATCCAATTATAACCGCAAAGGCAGTCCCGCGCGCGAACAGTATTCACAATAGCGCAATTGTAAAATTTAAAAATGAATTCAGGGGTATTTTCCGCGTAGATGAAATTGATATGTCTTTTACTTTGCACGTAGGAAAAAGCAAAGACGGGATTAATTGGAATATCGACCCCACTTCAGCGAAATTTGACAGTTCTGATCCAGAAGTAAATGTAACCCAGCAGAGTTATGATCCAAGAGTTACTCAAATACAAGATACATATTATATTACTTGGTGTAATGCTAGAGCGCATGGGCCAGCTATTGGACTGGCGAGTACAAAAGATTTTAAAAAATTTAAACAATGGGAAAATCCACTTCCGCCGCCAAACCGTAATTGTGTAATTTTCCCCAGAAAAATTAATGGCAAATTTGCAATGTTGCATCGTCCCAGTGATAGAGCGCACACGCCATTTGGCGATATATTTTATGCCTCAAGTCCAGATTTAGTTCATTGGGGAGCGCATAGGTTTGTATTTGGTCCAACAACCGGTGGCTGGCAGTCTACTAAAGTCGGACCCGGACCAGTACCAATAGAGACAAAAGATGGTTGGCTTTTAATTTATCATGGCGTCTGGACCAGTTGCAATGGTTATCTTTATTATGCAGGCGGTGCATTATTAGATTTAAATAAGCCTTGGAAAGTTTTATATCGAACTAAAGATTATTTACTCGCACCTTATGAAACATACGAAAGAGTAGGGGATGTTCCCAATGTTGTTTTCCCAAGTTCTGCGGTTGTAATTGGTGAGACTATCAGGCTTTATTATGGCTGTGCTGATACTTGTATTTCTATGGCAGAGGCAAATATTAAAGAGGTAATTAAGTTTATAAAGACACATAGTTTTTAGTAGTTTAAAAGTCTAAGGTTTAAAAGTTTAAAAGATTTAAAGCAAGGGCGGCCCCGATTTTATCGGGGCCGCCCTTTTTGTTATTTTTTAAAAAAATTAAAAAAAACTTGACATAGGGTAGGGGGGTATGGTATACTATAATGTAGGCAAAAGAAAGGCGGAAAAATATGATTAAACCAACCACTCATTTCGAACAATTAGATTTTTTAAGAAAGATTGAAGGCCAAATCAGAGGAATTCAGAAAATGATTGAAGAAAAGAGGTACTGTGTAGATATTATTACACAAATTCATTCAATTATCGGCGCTTTGTATAGAGTGGAAAATGAAACCCTGAAGAAGCATATTGAAAATTGTGTTGTTGATGCGCTTAGTGGAAAATCTACAAGGGAAAAAGAAGAAAAAATAGAAGAAGTAATAAAACTTGTTTCTAAATTCAGAAAATAAGATAAAATATATGTATATGCTAAAAAAATTCTTTATTTTGTTTTTAATAAATATATTTTTCCTTACAAATATCAATTTCCTCTATTCTCAAAACACTCTTTCCTTGTCGACACTTATTCAAGAAGTAAAAAACAATAATCCAGAAATCAAAGCCGCTAAACTTCGCTGGGAGGCTTCACGGGCTCGAGTGCCTCAGGCAAAATCTCCGGATGATCCGGTGATAGGTTTTACTTTTGAAAAAGCCAAAGGCAGTCCATTTCAACTTAAAAAAACAATGCCCGAAGATAGAATGCTTTCTTTTAGTCAGATGATCCCTTGGTTTGGAAGATTACCTCTGAAGGGAAAAATTGCATTGGTCGAGTCGCAAATGATAGCAGCCGATTATAAAAATAAAGAGTTAGAAGTTATAAATGAATTAAAAAATACTTATTTTGATTTATTCATGAATTATAAAGAAATAGAATTAAACAAACAAAGCCTAATTTTTTTGGAAAATATCGCAAAGGTTAGTGAAGCAAAATATATAGTAAATGAGGTATCACAAGAAGAGCTCTTTAAAATAAATTTAGAAATCGCAAAATTAAACAATACAATTATAAATTTAAGAGAATCCCTTAAATCAAAAGAGACAAAGATTAATTCTTTATTAAACAAAGATCCCGAGGCACCTTTAATGATGCCCACTTTAAATGAAGATATTTCTTTTGATAAAAATGTCGATTTTCTTTACGAATTAACTTTATTAAATAATCCGGAACTGGCCATTTTTTCATATGCGATTGAAAAAAATAAATATGAAAAGTCTTTGGCCAAAAAAAGTTTCTTTCCGGATCTGATGGCAGGTATTGTTATGCGCGGACTTGCCTCTGGTGGCGCGATTGGACCTTGGGATTTGATGTTGGCAATAACAGTCCCTCTATGGTTTTGGACAAAACAACGTTACCAAGTAAAAGAGGCAGTTGCTAATTTAGAAGAGGCACAGGTTGCATATGAGGCAATGAAAAATAAGGCATTTTCTAACACAAAAGATTTATACGCAAAAATAGAAATCGCTAAAAACAAAATTAATTTATATAAAACAAGCCTTATTCCTTTATTGGAGAGCTCAATTCAAAGTTCCTTAGCGGGTTTTCGTTCGGGGAGAGGTGATTTGATGATGCTTTTGGATACCCAGCGCATGTTGATTGAAACAAAAATGAATTACTACAGGGCAATTGTAGAGTATAATATGAATTTGGCAGATTTGGAGAGGCAGACAGGAGTAGAATTCCAATAGAGGAGATAATATGATGAGTAAATCCGAAATCCGAAATCCGAAATCCGAAACAAACCCAAAATCCGAATTTTCAAAATCCAAAACATGTTTTGGTCATTTGAATTTTTGTAATTCGATATTGTTTCGATATTCGATATTCGATATTCGAATTTATGCTGTTATTTTTATTTTGGTTTTTTCTGCATCACTATCTTTTGCCCAGCACGAAGGTCATCAAGTACAAACTAAGGCAAAACAGGAATCACAGGTAAAGAAACCAACCAAACAAAAAGATATTTACTATTGTCCGATGCATCCGAGTTACACTTCGGATAAACCCGGAGATTGTCCGATTTGTAATATGAAATTAGTAAAAAAAGAAGAAGCGCAAAAAATAGAAGAATCGGCAAAGACTCCGAAAGAAATTTGTATTTTACATAACTGTCCAATGCTCAAAGGGACAGAATCTTGTCCAATGCAAATAAGCGGAGATGTGAAAGATTGTCCTTATTGCGGTGCGCATTTAGACGGGGCTGATAGCAGCGGAGGTTTCTATATTAGTTCGGAGAAACAGCAATTAATCGGAGTCAAAACCGATAAGGTAATCTATAGGCTTTTAAATAAAGTAATTAGAACTGTAGGTAGGGTTGCCTTTGATCCGGAATTGTATAAAACACAACAAGAATATATTGAAGCATTGAATACCCAGGAATCACTAAAGCAATCTGGGCAAGAAGAAATTGTTAAAAGAACTCAAGCGCTTGTAGATGCTGCAGAGTTGAAATTGAAATTACAAGGATTGGATGCAAAGCAGATTGAAGAATTAAAAAAGTCTAAAGAAAATGATCAAGCATTGCTTATTTCTTCTGGGTCAGATAATGTTTGGGTTTATGCTACGATTTATGAATATGAATTAGAGTGGATAAAGAATGGGCT